>NZ_JBFTGZ010000006.1:0-248177 GCF_056393985.1 Arthrobacter sp. 10T425
GGTCCCATCCCGAACCCGGAAGCTAAGACCCACAGCGCCGATGGTACTGCACCCGGGAGGGTGTGGGAGAGTAGGTCACCGCCGGAACACCATTAACGGTCGAGGACCCCCACCACACGTGGGGGTCCTCCCGCATTTAACGACCCATACGAAATACTCAAGCCGAAACCCCATGCGGGTCCGGTTGGGCGGCGCGGGTAGAGTTGGTGCCCATGGATAACCTCTTCAGCCATGCTCCCGTTGACCCTTCTGATGGCCCCGAGCCGGAGGTAGCAGACGGCCTGGAGCCGGTTGTCTACACGGTGGTGGTACCCGGCGCCGTCGCCCGGGCCTTTGTGGGATTCACCGAACATACGCACCTCTGGTGGCCGCTGGAGGACCACAGCGTCTATGGCGCCGGCTCCTACGTGGAGTTCGAGGAGAGCCTCATCATGGAGACCGCTGATGATGGCCGGACAGCCGTGTGGGGATCCATTGACGACTGGCAGCCGCCGTTGTCCTTCCATGCCAGCTGGCACCCTGGGACCACTGCCATATGGTCCACTGAGCTCCGGGTGGCCTTCAAGGCGGTCGGCGAGGGAACAGAGCTCCGCCTGGTTCACAGCGGTTGGGAAGGCGCCGAGGATCCCGCGGCCGCCCGGGCAGACTACGCGGCCGGCTGGCCCGGCGTCCTGGACCGTTTTGTTCGCTTCATGGGCGGCGCCGGCGCCTGAGCTTGCTTGGCCTGTGGGCCGGATCGAGGCGTTGCTTCCCAGTTGCTCGGTGGACCGGGGCGGAGAACCCGTGGGGCCTCCCCGGCCTTCCGGGCCGTTCTGGGCAGACGGCCAGGCAATGGAACGAGGAACTGGGCAGGAACGCCGCCACGGAGAAAATAGCCGGAGACTAGCGGATCGGTCCTTGGTCAAGGGGCGGAACGGCGGTGCTGGACCGGATGACAAAGCGCGTAGGGTATTCGGTGTGCGGGGCCGCCGCGTCTCCGGCGCCGTCGAGCCTGGCCAACAAGCGCCGCACGGCCAGCGCGCCCTGGCCCCGCGCGTCTTGATCGAACGTGGTCAGCCCGAAGACCTCACCAAGTTCATGGCCGTCGATGCCGATGACGGAGAGGTCCTGCGGCACCCGCAGGCCGAAATCCCGGGCAGCGAGGATCGTCCCAATCGCCATCTCATCGGAGGCGGCAAAGACGGCCGTGGGGCGCTCCGGTGAGGTGCCGAGCAGCGTACGGGCGTTGGCATAGGCGCCCTGGATCGTGAAATCGGCGGAGATCTGCCACTCCGGACGGACCGTCAGCCCGGCGTCGCGCATGGCTTTCTTGAAGCCCGCCTGGCGTGTCCCGGGAAGGCGGAAATCCTGGTCGTAGGCGGCATCGCCGGTCATATGGGCGATTTTGCTGTGGCCGAGCTGGATCAGGTGGCGGGCTGCGGCTTCCGCGATGCCGGAATCATCGATGCGGATGGTCGACGCGCCAGGCAACGGGCCGCCGATCCCGACGATCGGACGGTGGATGGCCAGCAGTTGGTCGATCTCGGCCTCGGAGAGCTCCAAGGACACTGCGATCACAGCATCCACGCGTTTGCGCAGCAGGAAGTCGTTCAGAACACTGTGGCGGCGCTCCCGGCCCTCGCTGACGTTGTACAGCGTGAGGTCGTAGCCGGCGTCCAGCAGGGTGGCAGAGACACCTTCGACCACCGAGGAAAAAAACCACCGGTGGACCGAGGGGACAACAAGGCCGACATTGTGATTGCGCCCGGAGGCCAGGCTGGAGGCGTGGTAGGACAGGACGAAGCCAAGCTCAGCGGCGGCGGTCTGGGCGCGTTCCCGGCTTCGCGGGGAAACGTTGCCTTTGCCGCTCAAGGCGCGCGAAACGGTGGCGATGGAGAGGCCGGCCCGTTCCGCGACGTCCTTGATGCCGGGCATGCCTAGCCCTCCGTGTCCTCGATGTAGATTTCCAGCCAAACAGTTTCACCTGAGCTTAACGGATCGCCGGCGCTGTCCATGCCCCCAACGTCGTAGCCGGCCTCCGGTGACGTTGAGCTGCGCAGCAGCACCCGCCCGGTGGGCAGTTCCAAGGGCTCGGACCCCACATTCAGCAGCACCAGCGTGGAGCCGTTGAGGAAGGCAAGGCTCGTGTCCGTGCACAGGTCCTCGTACCAGGACAGTGAGCCGCGGCCCAGGTCCAGCCGGCGGCGGAGCTCCAGCATGCGCTTGTAGAGGCTTAGGTGCGACGCCGGCGAAGCGGCCTGCACATCCCGCGCCAGCCGGGCGAAGCTTTCCGGCTGCGGCAGCCAGGGGTCCTGCCCGTGGCCGAATCCTGCGTGGAGTTCTCCGGCCCGCCAGGGCAGCGGGACGCGGCAGCCGTCGCGGCCCAGCCGTGCGCCGCCGGTGCGGGCGAAGGTGGGGTCCTGGCGCCGGGTGTCCGGGATGTCGATCCCGTCCGGGAGGCCGAGTTCTTCGCCCTGGTAGAGGTAAGCCCCGCCGGGCAGCCCGAGCATGAACAGGGACGCCGCTGCCGCGCGGGAGCGTCCGAGGTCCTCGTCCGGCTGCGGATCCCAGGTGCCGATTCCGTCACCGTCGCGCGGCGCCTGCCCATTGTATCCGAAGCGGGTGGCGTGGCGGACGACGTCGTGGTTGGAGAGCACCCACGTGCTGGGGGCGGCGACGGCGTCCAGCGACGTCAGTGACTCGGTGATGACGTGGCGCATGCGATGCACGTCCAGGCCGGCATGGAGGTAGGGGAAGTTGAAGGCCTGATGCATTTCGTCCGGGCGCACCCAGTCGGCGAGCCGGGGGAGCGGGTCAACGTTTGCCTCGGCGCAGAGGATCCGGTCGGGGCCGTACTCGGCGAGAATCAGCCGCCACTGGCGGTAGATGTCGTGGAGGGCAGGCTGGCCGAACATCGGAGCGTCGCGTCCGGGGAAGCCGTCAGAGCTGCTGCCGTCGGCGCGGCCGCCCCACTCCGGCAGGCCGGTGGCCTTCACGAGGGCGTGCGCCACGTCCACCCGGAAACCGGAGACGCCGCGGTCCAGCCAGAAGCGCAGGACCCGCTCGAATTCCACGTGGACGGCGCGGTTGTCCCAGTTGAAGTCCGGCTGGGAGGAGTCGAAGAGGTGCAGGTACCACTGGCCCGGGGTCCCGTCGGGTTCGGTGATCCGGGTCCACGCTGACCCGCCGAAGTGGGACTGCCAGTTGTTCGGCGGTTCTTCGCCGAAGGTTCCCTTGCCGTCGCGGAAGATGAACATGTCCCGCTCCGGGCTGCCGGCGGGAGCGGCCAGGGCGGCCTGGAAGGCCGCGTGCTGGTCCGAGCAGTGGTTGGGCACGAGGTCAACGATCATCCGCAGTCCCAACCGCGCGGCCTCGGCAATCATGGCGTCGAAGTCGTTCAGCGTGCCGAACAGGGGGTCGACGTCGCAGTAATCGCTCACGTCGTAGCCGGCGTCGCGCTGCGGAGACCGGTAGAACGGCGAAAGCCAGACGGCGTCGATGTCCAGGTCGGCGAGCCGGGGAAGCTCGGCGGTGATTCCGGCGAGGTCGCCGATGCCGTCGCCGTTCAGGTCCCGGAACGAGCGAGGGTAGACCTGGTAGATGACGGCGGACCGCCACCATCCCGGGATGTGGTCTGCGGCGTGCACCGGGGTCAGCGGGCCCGTCAGGGGGCCGGCCTGCGCGGCGGGGGAGAGGAGAACTGAATCAACGGACATGACGGTAATCGTAAGTCCCACACCGGGAAAATGAAAACGCTTCCAGTCACATTCGAATCGGGCAGTTTCGGCCAGTCGTTGGACTGTCCCCGGCCCGGCGTCCGGCCAGCCAGCGGAGCCCCTCGCCCCGGGCCGGTGCGGTGACTTTTCAAAGTGGCACCTAGCGTGTACTTTGGAAGCGCTTGCAGTTGTGAGCCACATCACCGACGATGCCACGGGGCTCTGGAATGGACTTCCAGGGCCTTACGCGTGGATGCAGGGATTTATGAAAGGGACACCAATGAAGGTGCAGAACACCCTCACGAACGGAACGAGCCGCCGCGTATTCACCGCGGGCGCTATTTCCGTAGTGGCCGCGCTGGCCCTCAGCGCGTGCGGCGGCGCCGCAGCCACCGCACCGGCGACCGCGACGGCCAAGCCTGACCTGAAGGCCTCCGGCGCCAGCACGATCACCATGTGGGTCGATGCCGAGCGCGCGCCCGCGCTGAAGGACATCACGGCCAAGTTCCAGACCGATACCGGCATCGCGGTCAAGCTCGTCGTCAAGGACTTCGCCGCTGTCCGCGACGACTTCATCACCCAGGTCCCGACCGGCAAGGGCCCGGACCTGATCGTTGGCCCGCACGACTGGGTCGGCAAGTTCGTCCAGAACGGCGTGATCGCTCCGGTGGAGCTCGGGGACAAGAAGTCCGAGTTCCAGGACTCCTCCATCAAGGCCATGACCTACAACGGCTCCGTCTACGGCGTCCCGTACGCGATCGAGAACATCGCCCTGCTCCGCAACACGGACCTCGTTGCCCAGAGCGCCAAGACCCTGGACGAGGTCGTCGCCAACGGCAAGAAGGCCGTGGCCGACGGCAAGGCGAAGTTCCCGTTCCTCGTGGGCATGGACCCGAAGCAGGGCGATCCGTACCACCTCTACCCGCTGCAGGCTTCCATGGGCTCGCAGGTCTTCGGCAAGGCAGCCGACGGCGGCTACGACCCGAAGCAGCTCCTGATCGGCGACGCCTCCGGCGTCGAGTTCGCCAAGAAGCTGGCCGCCTGGGGCGACAAGGGCGAAAAGATCATCAACTCCAACATCACCGGTGACATCGCCAAGGAGAAGTTCCTGGCCGGAGAGTCCCCGTACTACCTGACCGGCCCGTGGAACGTGCCGGACGTGCAGAAGAAGGGCATCAAGTTCGCTGTCGACGAGCTGCCGACCACCGGCGACCAGCCGGCCCAGCCGTTCATCGGCGTCAACGGCTTCTTCATCAGCGCCAAGAGCGCCAACGCCCTGGCCACCAACGAGTTCGTCACCAACTACCTGACCTCCGGGGCCGCCCAGGACTCCATGTACAAGGCCGGCGGCCGCCCGCCGGCACTGAAGGCCTCCTTCGAGAAGGCAGCAAGCGACCCGGTTGTCGCCGCCTTCGGCAAGATCGGCGCCAACGGCGTCCCGATGCCGGCCATCCCGGAAATGAGTGCCGTCTGGGCCGACTGGGGAGCCACCGAGCTCGCCCTCATCAAGGGCCAGGGCGATCCCGCCGCTGACTGGGCCAAGATGGCCGCCAGCATCAAGAGCAAGATCAAGGGTTAGTCCCCGCGCCGGTTCCTGACGCTTCCCCAAGCGCCAGTAACCGGCGGCACCGGGCCGGGCGGCCGTGAGGCCACCCGGCCCGTTCCTGCATCACCCCAGCTTCTCCCAAGGACTGTAGACAGCCATGTCAGATACCGAACTCCGCGAGGACATAGACCCCGCACTGTCGTCCGCCCCGGACGCCGCCCCCACAACCTCAGCCCGGCGGGCTGGCAGCGCCCACCCACGCCGGAGCGGCCCCGAGGGGGTGAAGGGAACCATCGCCAAGATCGTGCTGCTGGGCCTCGTGGACGCCCTCGCTGTCTACATCCTGATGATGCTTTTCCTGAGCCAGTCCTGGCTGGCGTTGGGAGTCTCCGCCGCCGTCGTGCTGGTGATCAACTGGATCTACCTGCGCAAGGGCGGCCTGCCCGCCAAGTACCTGGCCCCGGGCGTGCTCTTCCTGCTCGTATTCCAGGTCTTCGTGGTCATGTTCAGCGGTTACATCGCGTTCACCAACTACGGCGACGGCCACAACAGCACCAAGGGTGACGCGATCGCCGCCATCCAGCTCACCGCGCAGAAGCGGGTGCCCGAGTCGCCGGCCTACAAGGCCGCCGTGCTCACCAAGGACAACTCCTTCTACCTTCTCTTCACCGACCCGCAGGGCAAGGTCTCGCTCGGTAACACCGAGGCGCCGCTCGCGGAGGCCCCCGGCGCCGGCAAGGACTCGACCGGGAAGGCCAACGCCCTGGCCGGCTACCGAACCCTGAACTTCCAGGAGATCGTTGCCAACCAGCAGAGCATCCTGGACATCACCGTCCCGGTCTCCGCCAACCCGGCCGACGGCACCCTGCGCACCGCGGACGGCAGCAACGCCTACCAGTTCAAGCCGTCGCTGAAGTACGACGCCGCTGCCGACACCTTCACGGACACCGCCTCCGGTGCCGTCTACCGCGACAACGGCAAGGGCGCCTTCGCGGCAGGCAACGGCGAGACGCTCTCCACCGGCTGGAAGATCGACGTCGGGATGGAAAACTTCGCCCGCGCCTTCACCGACCCCAGCCTGCGCGGCCCGCTGCTCGGCGTTATCCTCTGGACCTTCACCTTCGCCCTGGCTTCCGTCGCTCTGACCTTTGCGCTGGGGCTGTTCCTGGCCATCACCTTCAACCGCGAGGACCTCAGGGGCAAGAAGGTCTACCGGATCCTGATGATCCTGCCGTACGCCTTCCCCGCCTTCCTCACCGGCCTGGTCTGGTCCGGCATCCTCAACCCGGAATTCGGGTGGCTCAACCAGAACTTGTTCGGAGGGGCATCCATCGGCTGGCTCACCGACCCGTTCCTGGCCAAGATCAGCGTGCTGGTGGTCAACCTCTGGCTGGGGTTCCCCTACATGTTCCTGGTCTGCACCGGCGCGCTGCAGTCGCTGCCCAGCGAGCTGGACGAGGCCGCCCGGATGGACGGTGCCGGCCCGTGGCGGGTGTTCCGCTCCATCAAGCTCCCGCTGCTGCTGGTCTCGATCGCGCCGTTGCTGATCTCCTCCTTCGCCTTCAACTTCAACAACTTCAACGTGATCTTCATGCTCACCGGCGGCGGACCCCGCTTCGAGGACACCAACCGGGACATCGGAGCCACCGACATCCTGATCACACTGGTGTACAAGGTGGCATTCGGGCAGGGCACTGGCCGTGACTACGGCCTCGCCAGCGCACTGGCGATCATCATCTTCATCATCGTGGCCACTGTCTCGGCCATCAGTTTCAAGCAGACCAAGGCACTCGAGGACGTGAACGCATGAACGGGTCAGCATCGCGCACCGCCGCTCCGGCAGAGGAAACCCGGCAGGGTGGAGGGACCGGCCCCGGCACCATCACCACCGGCGCGACCGACGTCGAATACCTCAAGTCGCTGCAGCGCCGGCGCCCGTTCGGCGCCTGGTTCAAGGACAAAGGATGGCGCCACCTGGTGGGGTGCATCGTGACGGTCTTCGCGGTCTTCCCGCTGCTCTACGTGCTGTCCGCAGCGCTCAACTCCACCGGCACCCTGGTGGGTTCCAACGCGCTGTTCAGCAGGATCGACTTCGGCAACTTCACCGCCCTGTTCGACATGCCCTCGCGGCCCTTTGCCCGCTGGTTCGGCAACACCATGGTGGTGGGCGGCGTGACCTCCGCGGCCACCGTGTTCCTCGGTGCCATGGCGGCGTACGCCTTCTCCCGGATGCGCTTCAAGGGCCGCCGGATCGGCCTGCTGAGCCTGCTGCTGCTCCAGATGTTCCCGCAACTGCTGGCAGTCGTCGCCATCTTCCTGCTCCTGAGCGGCATCTCCGAGGTCATCCCGGCCCTCGGCCTGGGCAGCCAGCTGGGCCTGATCATGGTGTACCTGGGCGGCGCGCTGGGCGTGAACACCTACCTCATGTACGGCTTCTTCAACACCGTGCCGCAGTCCCTGGACGAGGCGGCGAAGATCGACGGCGCCAGCCACGCGCAGATCTTCTTCGGCATCATCATGCGGCTCGTCACGCCGATCCTGGCGGTGGTGGGCCTCCTGACGTTCATCGGCATCTCCGGCGAGTTCGTGATCGCCTCCGTGGTGCTCACGGACCCGGACAGCCAGACCCTCGCCGTCGGTCTGTACTCCTTCGTGGCGCAGCAGCGCTCGGAGAACTGGGGAGTCTTCGCCGCCGGCGCCGTGCTCAGCGCCATCCCGGTGATGGCCCTGTTCCTGTTCCTGCAGCGCTACATCGTCAGCGGGCTAACCGCGGGCTCGGTGAAGGGCTAGGCATGAAGCTGCCAGGCAGCGCCGGCCCGCTGCCGCACCACGACGGCTCGGCACTCCACGCGCCCCGGCACGTGGAACCGGGGGCGGACGTCCGGCTGCGGCTCCGCGTGCCGGCCGTCTGGGGGCGCGCCGCCCGGGTGTGGCTCCGGTCCATCCACGACGGCGAACCCCGCTACGATCCGGCCAGGAACCTTGGCGACGTCGACGGGTGGGCCTGGTGGGAGGCTGCGATGGTGGTGACCAACCCGGTGGCCCGCTACCGGTTCCTGATCGAGGTCGGCCCGCGGTATTGGACCCTGAACGCGCAGGGCCTATTCAGCCGGGACGTCTCCGACTACGCCGACTTCCGCCTCACCACGTTCCGGCCCGCCCCCGAATGGCTGCGCAGGGGAACGATGTACCAGATCTTCCCGGACCGCTTCGCCCGCTCCACGCCGTCGCAGCCGGCGCCGGAAAAGACTTCCCCGGACGAGGCGTTCCCGGACTGGGCCGTGCCGTGCGGGTGGGACACCACCGAGGTCGAGGGCTTCGGTCCGCAGACCCCGTACCAGTATTACGGCGGAGACCTCCGGGGCATCACCGAGCGGCTGGACCACATCCAGGCGCTCGGGGCCGACGTCATCTACCTGACGCCGTTCTTCCCGGCCCGCTCCAACCACCGCTACGACGCCGCCACCTTTTCCATGGTGGACCCGCTGCTGGGCGGGGACGAGGCCTTGGTGGAACTCGTCCAGGCCGCCCACGCCCGCGGCCTGCGGGTGATGGGCGACCTCACGGCCAATCATTCCGGCGACGCCCACGAATGGTTCCAGCGCGCCCTGGCCGACCCGGCCTCCGAGGAAGCCGGGTACTACTACTTCAATGCCGACCACACGGCGTACGAGTCCTGGTACGGCGTCAGGTCGCTGCCCAAGCTCAACTGGGCCTCCCCGGGCCTGCGCGAGAAATTCGTCCTGGACGACGATTCCCCGGTGGCGCTCTGGCTCCGGCCGCCGTTCAACCTGGACGGCTGGCGGATCGACGTCGGCAACATGACCGGCAGGCTCGGCGGCACCGATCTGAACTACGACGTCGCCCGGCTGATCGCGGACCGCGTCCGTTCGATCAACCCCGAGGCGGCTCTGCTCGCCGAGGCCACGAATGACGCGGCACCCGACTTCAGCGGCGAGCACTGGCACGGTGCCATGACCTACTCCAACTTCACCCGCCCGCTGTGGTCCTGGCTCGCAGGGGACGCGGGACACGTCAATTTCTTTGGAACCCCGCTGCCCGGCCCCAACCGGACCGCCGCGGAGGACTTCCTGGCCACGCACCTGGACCTCGCTTCCGCGTTCAGCTGGGATGTCCGTCAGCAGAACATGAACGCCCTGAACAGCCACGACACCGCGCGGGCGGCCACCGTGATGATCGACGGCGGCCAGCGGCTCGGCGCGCTGCTGATGTTCACCCTGCCGGGCGTTCCCGTGGTGTTCGCCGGCGACGAGTTCGGACTCAAAGGCGACAACGGGGAGTCCTCCCGGACGCCCATGCCCTGGGACGACCCCAACCGCATCCTCACCGACCTGACGGCGGACTACGCAGCCCTCACCGCGCTGCGCCGGGACCAGCCCGCACTGACGGGCGGCGGCGTGCGCTGGCTGTACGCACGCGGGGACGTCCTGGCGTTCGTGCGTGAAACAGGGAAGAGCGCCGTGCTCGTGGTGGTGGCCCGGGCCGGGGCGGAGGCGGAACTGGCTCCCGGAACACTCTCAGGGGGCCAGTTCGCGGCCCTCGCCGGGCGGCCTGCCTACGCGGCGGGCGAGGTCATGGTGGAACTGCGGCGGGAGCCGCGCGGGGAACCGGGCGGGGCGCCGGAGCCATCGCCGGACGCGTCTGCCGGGAAGATCAGGGCGGATGAGGCCGCCCGATCCGCCCTGATCCGCACCCGGGGTCCGGCCGCTGCCGCATGGGTGCTGCCCGGGACCCGGCTGCCGCTCCCGCAGTCTTAGACTGGGAACCGGATTCGACCGAACTGGAGACCGCATGCGCAGCATCATCGACGAGCTGACCACCGCCCTGGGCGCGGCGAAAATTGCCGTGGACGCGACCACCCTGGCCGCCTATGCCGTGGACCAGGCTCCCGTCCTGGATTATCAGCTCCCGCAAGCGGTGGTCCGCGCCGAATCGGTGGCCGACGTGCAGGCTACTGTGCGTGCCTGCGCCGACCTTGGCGTCGCGCTTGTGGCGCGCGGGACCGGTACGGGGGTCTCCGGGGGCGCCCACGCGAGCGCGGGCTGCGTGGTGCTCACGCTCGAGGGGATGAACCGCATCCTGGACCTCAACCCGGACGACGAGACCGCCGTCGTGGAACCCGGCGTCATTAACGCCGACCTGAATGCGGCCGCCGCCGTGCACGGGCTCATGTATGCCCCGGATCCTGCAAGTTTCAAGATGTCCACCATCGGCGGCAACGTGGCCACCAACGCCGGCGGGCTGCGCTGCGCGAAGTACGGGGTGACCCGCGACTCTGTCCTGGCGCTCGACGTCGTCCTCGCGGACGGCTCCCTCATCCATACCGGCCACCAGACCTTCAAGGGCGTCGCCGGCTATGACCTCACCGGGCTGTTCGTCGGCTCGGAGGGGACCCTGGGGATCGTGGTCGGTGTCACCGTACGGCTGAAGTACCTGCCGCGCGACGTTCACACCATCGCCGCCTTCTACCCGGACTTCCGCAGCGCCGCGGCCGGGGTCCTCGCCGTGGGCAGGGCCCGCGTACAGCCGGCCATCATGGAACTGCTCGACGGCGGCTCGCTCGCCCAACTCGACGAGATCCACGGCTCGGACCTGGCCGCACGCGGGGCATCCCTGCTGCTGATCCAGACCGACGGCTTCGGCGCGGCGGCGGAAGCCGCGGCCATCCGCCCGGTCCTGGTGGCGGGAGGAGCGGTGGTGACCATGGAGGCCAACGCGGAGGCAGAGGAGCTTGTCGAACTGCGCCGCAACAGCCGAGGGACCGAGGTGGACGACGAATACCGGGTGGGCGAGGACGTGGCCGTGCCGCGTTCGCGGCTGGTGGATTACGTCGCCGAACTTGAGTCCATGGCGGCGGAGCACCGGGTGCAGCTCAAAGTCGTGGCACACGCCGGTGACGGCAACCTGCACCCCACCTTCTGGGTCGACCGGGTGGACAATGCCGTGGACCCCGATGCCATGGGCCGCCTGGGCGCCGCCCTGGACCGGTCGATCGCCGTGGCCCTGGCCATGGGCGGCACGATCACCGGCGAACACGGGATCGGGCAGTACAAGCTGCGCTGGCTTGGCCTGGAGCAGAAGGAACCCGTGCGTGAGCTGCAGCGCCGGATCAAGGAACTCTTCGATCCGGCCGGAATCCTGAACCCCGGCAAGGCGATTTAGCTCAAGGCGATTTAGCCCGGCCGTGCCACAACATGCCCGGCGCGCGGCTTAGTCGTCGGAGTCGGGGTATTCGTCCTCTGAGTCGTCGGCGCCGTAGCGTGATTCCTCGGTCTCCACCTCAAGGATCTTGAGCAACCCCGTGTCCGGGTTGAGCATGATCGCTGCCTCGTCCCGGCGGTGGCGGAGTTCGTTGTCGATGTAGGACTGGACGGCCTCCGCCAGGGGGATGTGCCGGTTCTCCTTCTCGGACATGTACCAGCGGTGCTCCAGGACCTCGTGCACCGCCTCGGCCGGCTCGAGCTTGCCGGAGAGGTCGCGGGGGATGGCCCGGACGATCGGTTCGAAGATCTGGCTGACCCACAGGTGCGCGCTGTATTCCTCGTCCATGCCCGGGTTGTTGTCCGCCCGGAACGAGTCCATGTCGTTCAGGAGCCGGCGGGCCTGGTTTTCCTGGGCGTCCAGGCCGGTCAGGCGCAGCAGCCGGCGCTGGTGATGCCCGGCGTCGACGACCTTCGGCTGGAGCTGGATGGTCGAGCCGTTCTGCGTGGTCTTGATCGCGTATTCCTCGACGTCGAACCCCAGCTCGTTGAGCCGCCGGATCCGGGCGGCCACGCGCCAGCGTTCCCCGATCTCAAACGATTCCTTTGCCGTCAGCTCGGTCCACAACCGCCGGTAGCTGTCCATGATCAGCTCGCTGGTGGCCACGGGGTCCACCTTCTCCTCGATCAGGCCGCCGTCGAGGAGGTCCATGAGTTCCCCGGCGATGTTGACGCGGGCGATTTCGAGGTCGTACTCGCGCTGGCCGGTGGACAAATCCGGGTACAGTTCGCCGGTCTCGGCATCGACCAGGTAGGCGGCGAACGCGCCGGCGTCGCGGCGGAACAAGGTGTTGGAGAGCGAGACGTCGCCCCAGTAGAAGCCGATCAGGTGCAGCCGGACCAGCAGCAGGGCCTGGGCGTCGATGAGGCGGGTCAGGGTGTCCTTGCGCAGCATCTGGGAGAAGAGCGCACGGTAGGGCATGGAGAACTTCAGGTGCCGGGTGACCAGCACGGGGTTCAGGGGCCGGCCCTCCGGGGTGGTGCGTCCGGTGATGACGGCCACCGGCTCCACGCCGGGAACGTCCAGCCGGGCGAGCTTGCGCAGCATGTGGTATTCGTGGCGGGCCACGTGTTCCGAGGTTTCCTTGATGGCGATCACCGAGCCGCCGAGGTGGGCGAAGCGCACGATGTGCCGGGAGATGCCGCGGGGGAGGGCTGCCAGATATTCGGCCGGCCAGTCCTCGAGGGCAATGTGCCAGGGCAGGTCCAGCAGCTCGGGCTCGGTGGCGGCGGCCGTGATGCTCAGCGAGCTGGACACCATCGCGGCCTTGTCGTCATTGGCGCTGGCGGCCTCGAACCGGGGCAGTTTCCCGATCTGACCGTAGTCGGTGGGCTCGTCGTGCCACTGGGCACTGTTTTCCTCGGTCATGGGGTTTCCTCGGTCATGAATCAATTCTTCCGTATTTGGCGGGCCGCACCTAAAGCAGGGCTGTTAACGCCCGACGGCGGCCCTCCGCTGGGGAGGGCCGCCGTCTGCTGAGCCGGTGGGTGGGCCCACGCCGGCAGGGTTCCCTGACCGACGCGAAGCGAGGTTAGGGAGCCGGTGGATGGGCCCACGCCGGCAGGGTTCCCCGACCGACGCGAAGCGAGGTTAGGGAGCCGGTGGGGACTAGTCGCCGAGACGCAGGCCGGTCTTGGTGTCGAACAGGTGTACGTGGCCCGACTGGGGGCGGACCCAGATGGACTCACCCTTCATCGGGGGGCGGCGGCCGTCGACGCGGGCCACGATGTCGTGGCTCTGGCCATCGAGCGTGGTGTGGCCGTAGACGTAAGCGTCGGCGCCGAGTTCTTCGACGACGTCGACCTCGACCTGGAGACCTTCACCCTGGGCAACAGTCTCAAGGTCTTCCGGGCGGGAACCGAGGGTCACGGTCTGGCCGTGGGCTTCCTCGAGGACGTCGCGCGGAACCGGGTAAACGGTTCCGCCAAACTGCACGCCGCCGTCGACAACGGGGAGTTCGAGCAGGTTCATGGCGGGGGAGCCGATGAAGCCGGCCACGAAGACGTTCTTGGGCTTGTCGTACAGGTTGCGCGGGGTGTCGACCTGCATCAGGAGGCCGTCCTTCAGCACGGCGACGCGGTCACCCATGGTCATGGCCTCGACCTGGTCGTGGGTCACGTAGACCGTGGTGACGCCGAGGCGGCGGGTCAGGGACGCGATCTGGGTGCGGGTCTGCACGCGCAGCTTGGCATCCAGGTTGGACAGCGGCTCATCCATGAGGAATACCTGCGGGTTACGCACAATGGCGCGGCCCATGGCAACGCGCTGACGCTGGCCGCCGGAGAGGGCCTTCGGCTTGCGGTCCAGGTACGGTTCGAGGTCGAGCAGCTTGGCGGCCTCACGGACGCGCTCGGCGCGCTCTTCCTTGCTGACGCCGGCGATCTTCAGTGCGAAGCCCATGTTGTCCGCCACAGTCATGTGCGGGTACAGGGCATAGTTCTGGAACACCATGGCGATGTCGCGATCCTTCGGCGGGACGTCCGTGACGTCGCGGTCGCCGATGAGGATGCGGCCGGAGTTGACGTCCTCGAGACCTGCAAGCATGCGCAGGGAGGTCGACTTTCCGCAGCCGGAGGGTCCAACGAGGACCAGGAATTCGCCATCGGCGATATCAATGTTGAGCTTGTCAACAGCGGGCTTCTCGGTGCCCGGGTACAGACGTGTTGCGTTATCAAAAGTAACTGTAGCCACAGTTATCAATCCCTTCACCGGCAGGTACGTGCCGGACGATCCGTAGTGAATGGTCGTTTTATGCAGTTGTTAATTCAATTGTGGGATTTCACACGCATACTCCTCGGCCGAAGCCGAGGAGTACCCAGTGACGCCGCACGGTAGTTGTGCGCCACATCACAAACAGAGTATGTCAGATATATGCCAAATGGGTTAAAAAGTTACGGATGTCACACGTGGGGTCAGACACATGGCGCCAGAAGTGGGTATGTATGCTGTGCGCATGACGGCACTGCAGATCTATGTCAGTTTCCCCGGCACGGCGCGTGAAGCACTTGGCTTCTACGCCGACGTCTTCGGCGGAGAGCTTGCCTTGTTCACCTACGAGGAGTTCAACCGCAGCGATGGCCCGCCGGATGCCATTGCCCACGGACAGCTGAACGGCGCAGTCGCTTTGGCGGGGTCGGATGCGGCCCCGGGGGAGAAAAGCGTCCGGTTCGAAGGCCTCATGCTCTCGCTGCTGGGGACCGCCGAACCGGCAGTTCTCCACGAGTGGTTCGACAGGCTCGCCGTTGACGGCCGGGTGATCGACCCCCTTGCCCCGAAGCCCTGGGGCGCAACAGATGGCCAGGTCCTCGACCGTCACGGACTGCACTGGTTGATCGGCTACGAACCTGAGTCGTGACCGACGCCCGGTTGACCGCTCCGTAGGCCCGGGTTAGCTCCCGGAGTCGAGGGCCTTCTTCCGCTCCCGCAGGAGGTCCTCCAGCAGTTCGCAGATGTGCACCGGCGCCTCCACCCGGAACTCGGCCTGGGTGAAATCGAGCCCCACCTTTACCCCGAGATCGCCCGGGACGAGGCTGGCCAGGGCGTCCTCGTCGGTGGTGTCGTCTCCGGCGAAAGCCACAGCCGTGGCTCCGGCAGCCTGCCGCAGGAAGGCAATGCCCTCGCCCTTTGAGGCGTTCACGACGGAGGTCTCCAGGACGCGGTTGCCCGACTTGAGGAAGACGCCGCTGCGGTCCTGCAGGACCGCCCGCGCCGCGGCGACGGCGTCCTCGGCGACGTCGTCCGCCGCGAGCCGCGTGTGCAGGACGACGCCGGCCGGCTTGTCTTCCAAAAGGGTCCCCGGGGCCTGTTCCACGATTCCCTCAAGCTCCTGGCGGACTTCGGCCAGGAGTTCGCGTTGGGCGTCGTCGAGCATGAGCTCCGAGGAGCCGGGCCCCATCCAGACCTCTGCGCCGTGGCTGCCGATCAGCAGCGTCTCCTCCGGCGGGGAGGCTACGGCCCGCAGGCTGTCCAGCGCCCGGCCGGAGATGAGCGCCGTCGTCGTCCGGGGAAGTTCCGCCAGCGCCGCGAAGGCGGCGGCGGAGCGCGGGAGCGCACGGGCGTCGGCCGCATGATCCACGAGCGGTGACATGGTGCCGTCGAAGTCCATCGCCACGAGCAGGTGCCCGGTGCCGGCGACGCGGCGCACGGCTGCCAGCAGCTCAGGGGAGAGCGAGAGTGGGGCCGGGTTTGGAGTGTTGGTCTCTGAGTCGTGGGTTCCGGCGGCGTCAGGAGTCATCGCGTACAACCTTTTCGGCGAGGGCTTTCAGGAAGTCGGAGGACCAGAGGTCGACGTCGTGGTCCAGAATCTGCTTGCGCATGGCCCGCATGCGGCGTGATGCTTCGGCCGGCTGCATGTTGACTGCCCTCATGATCGTGTCCTTGAGGCCGTCAATGTCGTGCGGGTTCATCAGCAGGGCCTGCTTGAGCTGGTCGGCGGCGCCGGCGAACTCACTCAGTACCAGCGCTCCGTCGTTGTTTGTCCGGGCCGTGACGTATTCCTTGGCGACGAGGTTCATGCCGTCGCGCAGGGCGGTGACCAGCATGACGTCCGCGGCCAGGTACAGGGACACCATCTCTTCGATGGGGTAGCTGTGGTGCAGGTAGCGGACGGCCGTGCTCTCCATGGTGTCGAAGGTGCCGTTGATGTGGCCCACTGTGCCCTCGACCTCCTCGCGGAGCAGGCGGTACTGCTCCACACGCTCACGGCTGGGGCTGGCCACCTGGATCAGGGTCGCGTCCTCGACGGTAACCTTGGCGTCCTGCAGCAGTTCCTCGTACGCCTTGAGCCGGTGCCGGATGCCCTTGGTGTAGTCGAGCCGGTCGACGCCGAGCAGGATGGTCTTGGGGTTGCCGAGGTCCCGGCGGATCTGCTGCGCCCGCTCGATTACCTCCGGCTTTTTCGCCAGCTCGCTGATCTGCTTGACGTCAATGGAGATCGGGAACGCCTGGGCCCTCGCGATGTGGGTGGTCTCGCCATCGGCGCCCCGGACATGGACCTGCTGCTGCTTGACGCTCGCGCCAAGGAAGCGCCGTGCGGAGCGCATGAAGTTTCCGGCATCGCTGCTGCGCTGGAAGCCCACCAGGTCCGCGCCCAGCAGGCCGTCGATGATCGCACGGCGCCACGGGAGCTGGGCAAAGATCTCCGGCGGCGGGAAGGGGATGTGGTTGAAGAACCCGATCTTCAGATCCGGCCGGGCCTCCCGGAGCAGCTTGGGAACCAGTTGGAGCTGGTAGTCCTGCACCCAGACGGTGGCACCCTCGGCCGCATGGCGGATGACGGCGTCGGCGAACCTCCGGTTGACCTTCCGGTACGAATCCCACCACGTGCGGTGGAACTCCGGCGGGGCGATCACGTCGTGGTAAAGCGGCCACAACGTGGCGTTCGAAAAGCCCTCGTAGAAAAGCTCGATGTCCTCGGTGCTCAGCTGGACGGGGATCAGGTCGATGCCGCCGTGGCTGAAAGGCTTGACCGTCTCATCGGGGGCCCCGTGCCAGCCCACCCACGCGCCGTCGGTCTTGGTCATCATCGGGGCCAGGGCTGTCACGAGTCCGCCGGGGGAGCGGCGCCAGCCATCCTCGCAGCCGGCCTCGTCGTCAGAACAGCGATCGACGGGCAGCCGGTTGGACACCACCATGAAGTCGAACTGATCCCCTGCCGCGGCACCCGTGGCGGCGCCGTCTGTGGCGGTCTGCGCCGCGTCAGTGGTGCTCTGTGTGCCGTGGCCGGCGCTGTCCGTTGCTTCCATTGGTGCCCCCTGGGGTCCGCTCGTGGCTCTTCATCAACCCTAGCCGCCCGGAATCTTCCGGGCTATTCGTCCGTTGGGCAGGCGGAAGGGAAACTTGAAAGCGCAAGTTCTCGGGTTTCTCCCCTAAAATGATGACGTTGCCACTGAGTGGACCGTCCCTGGCCGAACGACCCGAGGAACCAATGAGCCCCGCAAACGAACCCCGACTGTCTAAGGCAGAGCGCACTGCCGCGGCGCGCGAGAAAGCCCGCGAGATCCGCGATGCGCAGCTGAAGAAGGAGAAGCGCAACAAGCTGCTGATCGGCTGGGGCATCGTTGCCGCCGTCGTCGCCATCATCGTGATCGTCGCGCTGGTTGTTACCTCCAACATCAAGAACAACGCCCCGGTTGCCGACGAGGGACCCACGCCGGCCAATGGCAACATCCACGGCGGTGTCACCCTGCTGGCGAACACCGAGGTGGCGAAGACCGATCCCGCAACCGTGAAGCTGTCCGACCTCCCGTCCGCTCCGGCCACGCCGCCGTCTCCGGTCACGGCCCCGGGCGCCGAGGCTGAGGCCGGCAAGCCGGTCAAGGTGGTCCTCTACATCGACTTCATCTGCCCCGTCTGCAAGAACTTCGAGGCGCAGTACAACGAGACGCTCACCAAGCTGCGCAACGAGGGCAAGATCACCGTGGAGTACCGCCCGCTCGGATTCCTTGACAGCCGGTCCACCACGAACTACTCCTCGCGCGCGGCCAACGCCGCAGCCTGCGTGGTCAACGAATCCCCGGAGAAGTACTCGGACTTCGTCGACCTGCTGTTCGCCAAGCAGCCGGCCGAAGGCAGCGCCGGACTCTCCGACAACGAGCTGAAGACGCTGGCCACCGACGCCGGGGCCAAGAGCATCGAGACGTGCGTGGATGGCAAGACCTACCGTCCGTGGGTGAAGCACACCACCCAGGAGGCCACGGTAATCGGCATCACCGGCACGCCCACCGTGTTCGTTGAAGGCAAGCAGTGGGGCGTCGGCGACAGCGCCCAGACCCCGTTCGACCAGTACCTGCAGGCCGCGGTCGACGCCAAGAAGTAACCGCACAAGGGCACATGCCGTTGAAGGCGCGCAGTTGAAGGCCACAAGTTGATGGCCCGGCCCCGGATCGTTCCGGGGCCGGGCCATTGCTTTTAGTCTTGGCTTCAGGCCTTCGCTGCGGCCTTCGCCGTGGCCTTCGCTGGGCGGGAGGGGCGTTGAGCGTTTTTCTCTGGGTTTTTCTCACCGGGCGTCGGTGGGCTAATCTTGTCTAGCGTCCTGGCATCCGCGCCATTTTGTGGCCCGGAGTTGTGTCAGGAAGCAGGAATGCCTCCTTAGCTCAGTTGGCCAGAGCACCGCTCTTGTAAAGCGGGGGTCGTCGGTTCGAATCCGACAGGGGGCCCCACGAACCCCTCCGCTCCGGCGAATTTGGCCGGGACGGAGGGGTTTTTCATGCCCGAAAAGTGGCCGCTACACGCTTACGACACGCTTTGGGGAAACCCATGACGCCCCGTCGCGGCGTGCGGCGCATAGAAGACCACATGCAGACAAGCAGAAAGACCTTGGGACCGGCAACGGACCAGGGCAACGCGGTGCAACTCCTGACCACGGAGGAAGTGGCCGACTGGCTGCAGGTGGCTCCCAAGACACTCCGGAACTGGCGCTCCGCCGGTATCGGGCCGACGGCCCTGAAGCTCCATAGCGTCGTCCGCTACGATCGCGCCGCTGTTGAGGCCTGGACCGGTAAGACTTCGAAGGCTGCGGCCTGATGGGGCGCTCGAGCCTGCCGGTTGGCGCCTGGGGAACGGTCAGCGCCAAGAAGGACGAGGTATCGGGAAAATGGCGGGCTAGCTGTCGGTTCCGCGGCTGGGACGGTGTCACGCGGACTTACAGCAAGTTCGGGTCGACCAAGGGCAACGCAGAGACAGCCCTGCTGGCGTCCATGAAAGAGCACCAGCAACGTGCCGGACGAGTAACGGCGAACCCCTCGCTGAACGTCGTCGCCGAGAAGAAGTGAGCGGCTCTGCCTTCCGCACGACCGCTCCAAGGGCGACTTTTGGGCCACTGGAGGGGCGGCGACTAATCGCCGCCGAAAAGCCTGGCCTTCGCTTTGGTGAACTCTTCGTCGGTGATTACGCCGTCTCGATGCAGCGCAGCCAACTTCGCGATCTCGTCGGCGGAGCTCGATGCGTTCGTTGCAGGAGCCTGCGTAAGCTTCGTCTTCGCCTCAAAGGATTTCCGGCTGATGAGGTCGACCGCTTCGCGCACCTTCTCGGTGCTCTCTACGCTGAACTCAAACGTGTGAGCGGCTCCGGCGACATTCAGAATGATCGCCTTCTTCTTCGGCGCCATGGCAACGTTCATCCCACCGGACAAGAAAGTTGCTGTAAGGCCGCCCGGTGGCGCGATGGAGCCCGCCATGCTTACAGAGCTAACTTCGCTGTACAGAATCCGTTGGACGTCGTCAGCAACTCCGATCCCTAACTTCCATTCTATGAAGTCAGGGTACAGCCGCAAGAAGCCCTTGACGCTGGTCAACTGCAAAATGAGTGTCGCTCGCTTGGCTTTCTCCTCGGCAGCCTTCGCCTCTCGCTTGGCTTTCTCCTCGGCAGCCTTCGCCTCTCGTTTGGCCTTCTCGTCAGCAGCCGACTCCTTGTAGGCATTGACAACCGAATCCTTTGCAGCCGCGATGCGTTCTTTAAACGAAGTCATGTTCTCCCTTTCGAGTCACACCCAAGAGATCGAGGCTAGCGTCTCCAGCCGCGTGGCTGCTGTATGAAAAGCCAGCATAGCCCTGGCTCGCCATACGACTGGAAGTATGTGCCCAACCGCGTGTCACTGCCACCGACTCCACTCATGCCGATGGAATCGAGATGGGCGAGCAGCAAGGCTGCGTCCTGCTCAGTATTCAGGCTGGATCCTCTCATGGGCGGCAAACAAGATGGTACTTAGTGAGCCTCCGGAGTCATGACCGTAGAGACTGGTGTCCTGTAAAGCGGGGATAGGATGCGCAACGAATTCGACCTCAGGCGCCGTCTTGGGGTGTGACTTTTGGAGATAGATGGCGGCTTTTTCTCGGCGCTATTTGGCGCCTCGTGCGGCCCGCAAGGGTCCCTTACCGTGGCACAACCTCCAACTGAGGAGTCTCAGGAACCTGGCTGCGCTGAGACACCCCCAAAAGCCACGCATACTTGGCTGGTGACTACACCATATTCGACTCCACCCACCATCGAGGCGTGGTTGGAATTCATTGAAGAGCGTGAGCGACGGCTGCATGAGGCAGACTCATTCGAGGTCGCTGTAGAACACCAAGTGGAGTTCCAAACTGTGTACGGCCTCTGTGCGCAGGCGATACGCTACGCGGGCGCATATGTGGTTCTGTTCCGCGCCGGGCGCTCTCGCGAGGCTGTGGCCGTCGCTCGGCAGGCCCTTGAGCATGCCTTGACGGCACAATGGGCGCACTTCGATGAAAGCGGCCCCCGACAATTGATTGATGGCTACCACCATTCCCGCCAACGCGCCTTCCGAGCCGTCACGGAGTACCTCAACACACCACAGGATGAGATCGACGCGGCGCTTGACTCGATGACGAGCAAGGGAAAACGGCTGCCGCGCGTCACAGACATGATTAATCAGATCGACTTCAACGCAACGTTCAGCACCGCGTACATGCAGCAGTCGCAGATCATTCATGTAACAGGCGACACGGTAACTGCCTTCTTGGACCTGGACGATGAAAAGCGGTTCATAATCCTGAGCGAGGCAACTGACCCTCATGAGCGCCAAACGGCGCATTTCACAGCGATGGCGGCGATGTTCGCCTCGTGGGTGCTCGAGTCGCTTCGAGTTGACACGCCTGGTCTCGCCGAGTTGGATCACCTTTCGGATGAACTTGCGCTGCCGCTCAATGTCCGTGATTGATCCGGCGGTATGTCAGGAGCCTGTCAGGCGAAGTTTGCAGCAGTATCCCCCACAAGGAAGGTAGAGGTGGAAGCACGCGGCGATAGTAAAGGAAGTCGGCCGGAGAGGCGCTTGCAGCCGCAGTGCAACCCACCAGGCAATCAAGACCCATAGGACGATCCTTCCGGAGCTCGAGGGCCGCGGTCTGTGCGCTGGCCGCAATGCGTACATCCGAACAGCGACACGTTTACGACACGCTTTGAACGGGAACTGCCAGGACCACGCGGGTATGATTTCGCTACCAATAGCTGCAAAATTGCTGGTTAGAGGCTAGTTCAGGGCACCAGCGGGACCGCCGGGGATACCCCGCCGCGATAAGCGGGGGTCGTCGGTTCGAATCCGACAGGGGGCCCCACGAACCCCTCCGTTCCGGCGAATTTGGCCGGGACGGAGGGGTTTTCTTATGTCCTAAAACAGGCGACTAGCCGGGCGACGCAATTCCAGTCCACGTTTCCAGCCAACGTTTCCAGCCCTGAAGTTTTCCAGCCCCTGAAGTAGGGAGTGGCTCGGGTCCCATAGGCGTCTGACCCGCCATCCACCCGCGGCCCAAGCGCTGTGGCTGCCCGTGACGGTGCTGGCGGTTGCGGGCTGGAACGGGGTATCAAACATGCGTGTTTCCTTGGCTGGTGGTGGCGGAGGGTTCCGGCGACGAAGCGGCGACGGTACCGCGTAACTCGTCAAAACAATTGAAGCTGTAGAGATGGATGCCGTCGACGACAGGCTGGGCGGTCAGCTCGTTGATGAGAGTGCCGGGCGAGTAGCGTTCGCCGCTCAGGAGGCGGCGGGCGAGCGGTCGTTTCCGGCTAAGGAACCGCAGGGACGTTCCGACGCCGATCTTCGTTGCCAGTGCAATCAGCCTGGTTCTTGGGACGGCCCCGGCAACCCCGGCCAGGACCGGCACAAACGCCTCATGAAGGAAACCCGCGGACAGGACCCCGACTACCGGGACCCGAAGTACTGGCAGGAATGGGTCAACCTGATCGCGCTGGCCGTGAATGAGGAGAACGCCTCCGGCGGCCGCGTCGTCACCGCCCCCACGAACGGCGCCGCCGGCATCATCCCGGCCGTGCTCTACTACGCGCTGCACTTCGCCCCCGGCATGGACCAGGCCACCCAGGCCGACCGCGACGACACGATCGTCAGGTTCCTGCTGACCGCCGGCGCCATCGGCGTGCTGTACAAGGAGCAGGCCTCGATCTCCGGGGCGGAGGTCGGCTGCCAGGGCGAGGTGGGCTCGGCGTCGTCGATGGCGGCCGCCGGCCTGGCCGAAGTCATGGGCGGCACGCCCCAGCAGGTGGAGAACGCCGCGGAAATCGCGATGGAGCACAACCTGGGCCCGACCTGTGATCCGATCGGCGGGCTCGTGCAGGTCCCGTGCATCGAACGCAACGCGATCGCCGCCGCCAAGGCCATCAACGCCGCCAAGATGGCGCTCTGGGGCGACGGCACGCACCGGGTCTCCCTGGACGAGGTCATCGTGACCATGCGCGAAACCGGCAAGGACATGAGCTCCAAATACAAGGAAACCGCGATGGGCGGCCTCGCCGTCAACGTCGTGGAGTGCTGACCTCAGCCGACGGCAGGCGCCGCGGATTGTCGTGGAGGTCCATGGCTTCATGGATCTGCAGGGCAAACCACAGTTGCGCCAGAGTGGAGGTTTCGGTCATATCGAGGCCCGTCAGCTCGCTGATCTTTCGGATTCGATAGATGATGGTCTGCCGATGCGCGAACAGGGCGGCCGCCGTTTTCTGCCAGGACCGTTGCGTGTCGAGGAACGTCTTGAGCGTGACGATGAGGTCCCCGTTTTCCCGCTGTTCGTACTCGAAAATGGGTCCGAGGAGTCGCTGTACCAGGGCGTGGCCTTCCTCAAAGCTGGTGAGCCCGAGCCACGAGGGTCCCTCGGCATAGCGGACCA
Organism: Arthrobacter sp. 10T425; assembly: GCF_056393985.1. Lineage (NCBI taxonomy): Bacteria > Bacillati > Actinomycetota > Actinomycetes > Micrococcales > Micrococcaceae > Arthrobacter > Arthrobacter sp. 10T425. Next base: position 23,154 of record NZ_JBFTGZ010000006.1, read on the forward strand.
ACCGCTCGCCCGTGCTTGACGCCGTCCCAAGTGCCCACATCGATTCCTGAAGAGCTCTCTGCACACCAGCGGCCGCGGACGGCCGGCTGATCCCGATCCTGACGTCCAGGGGGACCGTGTGTCGCAGCAGATCATCGGTGCAGTCTGCTGCGACAGCCAAATGGATTGTGTCGAATCTGCGCTGGCACGCCGTCGGGTAGCCGTGTCGCCAGAGATCAACGTGGATCCCTGCCAGGCGCTCACCGTCGTCGCTGGACATAGAGATGATGAGGAATTCCCGTGACGAAATCCCGAACTCAGGCAGTCGGCTTTCAATGTCGGCTATGCCCAGGCGCCCGTCAAAGGCCTGCAAAAGGAACTCCGCACCCAGCCGGCGCTGGTTCTCGAGAGACAGCACCGTCCGCGACAGCTCGAGTCCCAGGACTGTGGCCGCATGGAGCAGCACTACCGCGTCCGGAAGCGGTTCGGATTTCGGCAGCACCACCAGAAGCGCGTTGGCGTGAGTCGGAATATCCATCATCAGAAGGTGGCCTTCCCCCAACCGATGCCACTGGAACTTCTTGCTGGCCACCGGTGACTTGCTGGTCAGCGGTTCAAGTTGCTGCTTGAGGCCCGGTGGCAGCGGCTGGCCTCCGGGATGCCAGGCGTGCAGGCACCGTCGATCAATGACGAAGAGGCTGGCATCGAGTTCGGCTTCGATACCCAGGATCAGTCCCAGCCAGTTGCCCTCAGATGGCCCCGCCAGCCGCAGCAGGTCATAAATACGGGCCGTCTGGCGCAGCCTGCGGGACTCTTCGAGCAACGAAGACTCAGCGACCGAACGTGCGATGGCGATGAACGGAAGCGGGTAGGGGATGCTGATGAGCGGCAACGGCAAGCGGTCACAGGCATCGAGGAACTCGGGACAGAGTTCAGGGGCATGCATCTGTTCGCCGATCGCCAATGCACTGGCACCTGCGTTCACCAGTGCCTCGGCAAGCTCAACCTGCCCCTCGGGATCGGCCGGAATGGAGAGCCCGTTAGTCATCATGAGCTCGCCGCCGGTGACCCATTCCCACAGGCGCGGCAGGTCGGAGGTGTGGGCCCAGGTGACCCGGTTGCCCAGACCGGCGGAGCCCGCCAGAAGGCTCAGTCCCAGCTGGGGTTCGGCAAGCAGTTCGGCCACGGTGATCGCCATGCGCGGTTCCTGTTCATGAGTCCGGGGGCCGCCCCCAGGCCGCTTATACATATGTATAAGCCTCTCGGCTCTTTGTAGTCAATCGGCGGATGTACCGCGTGACGCCGATCACTAATAGTTAAGGCATAGACCTCGACCGGCGCAGGAAGAAATTGCCAGGCCGACTGAAAGCACAGCAACCGGAGGACCCCAGTCATGACCACGCACAAGCCAATCGGCCCCGTTGACGCAACAAAAGTTCCCCGCTACGCGGGCCTGGGCACCTTTGCCCGGCTTCCTCAGATTGACCGGGTCCCGGACTACGACATTGCGATCGTCGGTGTCCCGTTCGACGGCGGTACGTCCTACCGCCCCGGCGCCCGCTTCGGTCCGGCCGCTGTCCGTGAAGCGTCGCGGCTCCTGCGCCCCGGCTACCACCCTGAGCTCGACGTTGAGCCGGTATACGAAGCCCAGGTTGTGGACGCCGGCGACATCGCCTGTACCCCCTACGACATCGCCCGCGCAGTCCGCGAGATCGAGGAACAGGCCCTCCCGCTCCTTGGCGACGCCGGCTCCGGCAAGAGGCTCATCTCCATCGGCGGCGACCATACCATCGCGCTCCCGATGCTGCGGGCCTTGAACAAGGTCCACGGCCCCGTGGCCCTGCTCCACTTCGACGCACACCTGGATACCTGGGACACCTATTTCGACCAGCCGGTCACGCACGGAACCATCTTCCGCCGGGCCTTCGAGGAAGGCCTTCTGGTCGAGGACAAGTCGATGCACGTCGGCATCCGCGGCCCGGTTTATGACCGCAACGATTTCCTTCGCGACCACGAGTTCGGCTTTCAGATCATCCGCTGCTCGGACCTGGACGTCATCGGGGTTCCGGCCGCGATCCAGCGCGTCAAGGACCGGCTGGGCGACACCCCGGTCTATGTCTCCATCGACATCGACGTCCTGGACCCGGCCTACGCCCCGGGCACCGGCACTCCGGAAATGGGCGGGCTCCACTCCCGCGAACTGCTGGCGCTGCTCCGCGGATTGAACGGCATCAACATCGTGGGCGCCGACGTCGTCGAGGTCGCTCCGGCCTACGACCATGCGGACATCACCACAGTCGCCGCGGCGACGCTGGTCTTCGACCTCCTCGCCCTGATGGTGAACCGCAGCAAGGCCACCGCCAACGTCACTGAGGAGCTGCAAGCGGCCACCGTCTGACCACAACTGCTGGGCTCTCGCGCCTGATTTATACATATGTATGAACAGGTCTACGGCAACTATTCAATCGCCGGATTACCACTGTGACAAAAGTCACGAATGATTGATACATCAGATCCCGTGCTCGACGAAGTGCCGGGACAGAACAAAGAGGTTCCCATGAACTCCCGGAACGCATCATGAACGCTCGACCCACTCACGCCGTCACAGCCGAAGTACCCCGGCTCGAGGACAAGACCATTCAACCCATCCCGGCCCACGAACGCCATGGCAAGGCCCGGGACCTCTTCACCATCTGGTTCGGTTCCAACATCATGATCATGACCATCGTGACCGGGGGACTCGCGACGACGGTGTTCGGGCTCAGCTTTGTGCCGGCAATCGTCGGAATCATCATTGGGAACGTTGTCGGTGGCATCTTCATGGCACTGCATTCGGCCCAGGGCCCGCAGCTGGGCGTGGCGCAGATGATTCAGACCCGCGGCCAGTTCGGTTCGTACGGGGCACTGCTGATCGTGGTCATCGTGGTGGTCATGTACATCGGGTTCTTTGCGGCGAACCTCGTCTTTGGCGGCCAAGCGCTGGCCGCAGTCACCCCGGGCATCAGCGTCGATGCAGGCATCATTGTCATTGGCGTCGTGAGCGTCGTGGCCACCATCTTCGGCTACCGGCTCATCCACGCCTATGCACGCATCTTGAGCATCGTGGCCGGTCTGGCGCTGGTGCTGGCCTTCGTCTGGATCCTGGCCGTCCACGGATTGCCGGCCAGCTTCCTGGACCAGGGAAACTTCAACTGGGTCGGCTTCATGGCCACTATCTCCGTCTCCGCCCTCTGGCAGCTCGCCTACGCTCCCTACGTCTCGGACTACTCCCGCTACATGCCTCAGGGCACCGGCTCGGCCCCGGCGTTCTGGGCGTCCTATTCAGGCTGCGTCTTGGGAACACTCTTCCCGATGGTCCTGGGTGCCCTGGTGGGAACGCTCGCACTGGCGCTGATCAGCGATGGCAGCAGCGTCGAAATAGTAGGGAGCCTGGGAGCCCTGCTCGGGCCGTGGACCATGGTGATCATCGGAATCTTCTGCCTTGGCGTTGCGGCGTCGAACGCCATGAACCTCTACTGCGGGGTCCTGTGCACCCTCACCATTGGGCAGACGTTCAGGCCGGCCTGGTTGCCCCACGCCAAGACCCGGACCATTGCGTCAATCCTCCTCTTCACCCTCGCCCTGATGATCGCGCTGTTCGCCCGTGACAATTTCATCTTCTTCTACACGAACTTCCTCTCCTTCCTGATGTACGTCCTGGTTCCCTGGACGGCCATCAACCTGGTCGATTACTACCTCCTGCGGCACGGCGACTACCGGGTTGAAGACTTCTTCAAGCGCGACGGCGGAGTGTACGGAAGGTTCAACTGGGTGGCGATCGGAGCCTATGTTGCCGGCGCACTGATCCAGGTTCCGTTCTCGGCGACAGCGATGTTCACGGGCCCCGCTGCCGCAGCGATGAACGGCGTGGACCTCTCCTGGATTGTCGGCCTGGTGGTTGTTGCACCCCTGTACTACTTCGCGGCACGCATGTTCCGGAAAACGCCGGAAGCCGCCCCCTTTCAGTCGCCCGCATTCGCAGGTGACCTGATTGAGGCGCCGCGGGCGTAACGCCCGCTCCGGCACACCGCGCACCCCGGGCACAGACCGCCCACCCCCACACCAAACTCCCGGCGCCGCGATCGGCGCAGAAAACAAAGGCGAAATATCATGACACTCACTGACCTCGAGCAGTTCACAGTCCGACGTTCCTCAGAGGAGCAAAGCTGCGCCAGCTTCCTGCCTCCGGCGGGGCACTTCATCGGCGGAACGTTTGTTTCCGGTTCCGCGACCCGGCTGATCGACGTCGTCGACCCCACCACGGAACAGGTCATCGCATCGGTTCCTGCCGGCACGGCCGCGGATGTGGACGTTGCGGTTGAAGCAGCCGTGGCGGCCCAGAAGTCCTGGGGCACCACGACACCGAAGGAACGCTCCGAGGTGCTCTCCCTGATCGCCAACATCATTGAAGCCAACCGTGAAGCCTTCGAAATCATCGAGTCCGCTAACACCGGCAAACCGCGAACCGTCGCGGAGGACGATGTCTCCAGCACCATCGACACCTTCCGGTTCATGGCCGGGGCTTCCCGCACACTGACCTCCATGGCAGGCGGCGACTACGCCACCGGACACACCTCGGTCATCCTCAGGGAACCCGTCGGCGTCGTCGGCGTCATCACCCCTTGGAACTACCCGCTGCTGATGGCTGCCTGGAAGATCGCGCCCATCCTCGCCGCCGGAAACAGCATCGTCCTCAAACCCTCGGAACAGACACCGCTCTCGACGCTGAAGCTGGCAGAACTTGTCGCCGGACGCATCCCCGACGGCATCCTCAACGTCGTGACGGGAAAGGGCCGAACCGTTGGGCAGCGACTCTCCGAACACCCTGATGTCGCCCTCGTTGCGCTGACGGGAAGCGTCGTCAGCGGACAGGCAGTGGCGGAGACCGCGGCCAGGTCCGTCAAGCGCGTCCATCTGGAACTCGGCGGCAAGGCCCCGGTCGTTGTCTTCCCCGACGCCGACCTCCGCGCGGCCGCCGCCGGCGTGCGAAACGCCGGCTTCTGGAATGCCGGCCAGGACTGCGGCGCCGCCTGCCGTGTGCTCGTGCACGAGTCCGTGGCCGAGGAGTTCACCGAACACCTGGTACGCGAAGTCAGCACGCTCGTCGTCGGCGCTCCGGGCGCAGGGGAAGACGTGGAAATCGGTCCCATGATTTCGCGCCCGCACTTCGAACGCGTGAAGGAAGCGCTTGCCGAGGCAAAAGCTGCGGGCCTTCAGGTGGCCATCGGCGGCTCGGCCTTGGAAGGCCCCGGCTACTTCATTGAACCCACCGTAATCAGCAACGTCCCGGCCGGGGCGCATATTGCTACCCACGAAATCTTTGGCCCAGTGGTCACCGTCGAGTCCTTCAGCTCCACTGAAGAGGCCATCACCCGGGCCAACGAGAGTCCCTACGGGCTTTCCGCCTCGGTATGGACCCGGGATTCGAGCCTCTCGCTCCGCATTCCGAAGCAGCTCGATTTCGGCACCGTCTGGGTCAATTCACACCTGGTGTTGGCCTGCGAGGTTCCGTGGGGCGGATTCAAGGGATCCGGCTACGGCCGCGACCTCTCGCTGTACGCCTTGGACGATTACTCCCGGACCAAGCACGTCATGATCAACCACGGCGCATGAGCGTTTAGACCAGCATCGGAGCCCAGCAATGACCACCACGAATCATCCCCACTCCGCGTCGTCGGAGCGCGCCGCAACCCCGTCCGCTCCGTTCGGGACAGACGTAACCTGGACCAACTGGGGCGGCAACCAGAGCGCCACGCCGGCCTTCACCGTCCGGCCGCGGAACGAACAGGAGGCGCTCGACGCCGTCCGGTTCGCCATCCGCGAAGGCCTCCCCGTACGTGCAGTCGGCTCAGGGCATTCGTCCTCACCGCTTGTCCAGACGGGCGGAGTCCTGATGGACATGTCCGCACTCTCGGCCATCACCGGAACCGACCTCATGGGGCGCCGTGCGAGGGCCCTGGCCGGCACCACCATCAACGCCTTTGGCGATCCGCTGTGGGAGCAGGGGCTGGCACTGGGCAACCAGGGCGACATCGACAAGCAGCAGATCGCCGGGGCACTCGCGACCAGCACCCACGGCTCCGGAAAGAACCTGGGCAGCTTCTCATCGGCACTGCGCTGGGTCCGGCTGATCAACGGTTACGGCGAAATCGTCGAAATCGGCGAAGGGCAACTCCGCGAACTCAGGGCCGCCCAGGTCGCCTTGGGGACGCTCGGAATCTTCCTGGAGGTCGAACTGGCGGTCGAGGACCGCTATTACCTGCAGGAGGAGATTACCTATCCCACGTGGGCGGAGACCGCGGCAACCTGGCAGGCCGACATCGACGGGAACCGGCACTACTCGTTCCTCTGGTGCCCGGACAACGATTCCTGTGAGCTCCTGGACCTGCCCGGTTCGCCGGGCCAGAGCATGGCAAACCGCAGCTACACCAAGCGGTACAACGTCGCCCAGGTCCAGGACGAGCGTGAAATCTCCCGCACGGAAGGTGCCCGGCTGGACCGGTCGTACCGCATCTACCCGGGCGGATTCACCACACCGTTCCATGAACTGGAGTACTTCGTTCCCAGCGAACACGGCCTGGCGGCCGTCCAGGCTGTCCAGGAGCTGATCCGCACCAAGCATTCCGACCAGAAGTACCCCGTTGAGGTCCGCTGGGTGAAAGCCGACGAAGGCTACATGTCCCAGTTCCAAGGACGCGACACCACCGTCATCACCCTGACCACCGAACCCGGGACCGACTACTGGCCCTTCTTCCGGGATGCGGATGCGGTGCTGCAGGAATTCGAGCCCCGCGCGCACTGGGGAAAGATCCATTTCATGACGAGGAGCCGGTTGGAGCGTCTCTACCCGGAGCTTGACACCTTCATCCAGATACGCCGGGAGTTCGACCCCCGCGGCATGTTCCTTAACGACCACACTCGTGCGCTCGTTGGCTAAATCAGCCATCTGGGTTAAACCGGCAAATCCGGCGTATGCCCCCGAATCGTGACCGGGGGCATGCTGCCCGCCTTGCCACATCCAACGGGGAAGAGGAGACATGAGCCATTTTCAGGACAAGGCCTACCTTGTCACCGGAGCCAGCTCCGGCATCGGTCTCGCGACCACTCGGGCCCTTCTGGCGCAAGGGGCAAAGGTTGCAGCGGTCGGTCTCCCGGACCGTCTGATTGAAGACGCAAAAAGCCAAGTCTCGGGCGCTGTGATCTTCATCGAAGCCGACGTATCTGAGTCCCAACAGGTCGATGGCGCCTTCGCCCGGGCGGAAGCAGAACTCGGGCCCCTCAGCGGGGCCTTCAACGCCGCAGGAATCTCCAGTGTTGCGCCCATCGCCGAAACATCCGACGAGCTGTGGCAGAGACTGATCCGGGTGAACTTGACCGGCACTTTCCACTTCGCCCGGGCAGCGGCGCGGACACTCTCGGCCAACGGCGGTGGATCGCTGGTCTGCACTGCCAGCGAGCTGTCACTCGTCGGCCAGGCAGGCTACACCGCATACACCGCGACCAAGGGCGGCGTGCTGTCGATGATGCGGTCACTGGCCGCCGAACTCGCACCGGCCGGCGTCCGGGTCAACGCACTGTCGCCGGGCACGACAGATACCCCGATGCTTGCGGCCGAGTTCGCGAACGAAGAAGAACGCGCCCGGGACGAAGTGTCCGTGCCGCTTGGCCGGTTCGCCCTGCCCGAGGAGATTGCAGCCGCGGCGCTGTGGCTGTTGGGTCCTGAATCCTCGTATGTCACGGGAACAAACCTTGTTGTCGATGGTGGTCGGACCACGACGTTCCCACTCGGACATTGAATCCCACATCCAACGCACCTAGTGAAAGGCAACATCACATGAGCTCTGTTCTGGTCACAGGTGGTGCCGGATTCACCGGACGCCACATCGTCAACGAACTCGCCGACGCCGGCCATCAAACAGTCAGCTACAACCGGGACTTCATCGAGGCGCCACGCCCCGACGTCGTTTCCGTCCAGGGCGAACTGTTCGATATCCCCCGTCTCCTCGAAGTATTCAAGGAGCACGACGTCGACACCATCGTCCATACCGCCGCCATATCCCACCCGACCTATTCCCTGAGCTTTCCCCTGGCTACGTTTGCTGCCAACGTCGAGGGAACGGTGGCGGTTTTCGAGGCGGCACGACTCCACGGCGTCAAACGGATCATCAACTTCTCTTCTGAGTGCGTGTACGGAAAGACCTCAGCACCGGTGGTTCTCGAATCGGAGCCAGTAAATCCGACGACGCCTTACGCCGTGACGAAGGTTACCGGGGAATGGCTCGGACGGGTCTACGGCGACAGGTATGGAATCGACGTCATCTCCCTGCGCATCGGCCAGGTTTACGGACCCGGAAACCGCATGGATGAAGTCATGCGGGACATTATGCGCGGCGTAGTCCGCGACGGTTCATTCTCACAGGACCACGGGGCCGACCACCGCTACAACCTTGTCTACGTCCGCGACGTCGCTCTTGCCGTCCTGGCGGCAGTCCAGGCACCAGAAACGGCCCGGGCCAGGCCCCTGGCCTACAACATCTCCGGCAGCGAGTACTGGACACTCAGCGACGTCGTCAAAGAAGTTCGAATCGCATTCCCGGACGCCTCCGTGGAGATCGGGCCCGGGACGGATCCAACCTTGGATCTGCAGGGCCACTTCAGCATCGCTTCCGCAGCCGCGGATCTCGGCTACGAATCGGTCTGGCCGCTGCATCGGGCCCTCGCCGACTACGCCGACTGGCTCTCCACCCATGACTTCTGACCCCTTTCTTCTGACTCATTTCTTCTAACTGACTCATTTCTTCGAAGAGGGACGAACATGACATTCGATAGAAGCGGCTGGAGGCAGGGGGCGGCCTGCGTTGCCGCGTTGACCTTCGACGTCGACGCCGAGTCGCCCGTCCTGGCCGCCGGCCGGCGCTACGCCGACAATGCGATGGCGATGACCCACCAGGCGTTCGGACCCAAGGTGGGTGTTCCCCGGATTCTCCAGATGTTGAAGGATGTGCAGCAGCCGGCGACATTCTTCATTCCAGGAGTAACCGCGGAGCGGTATCCCCGCATGGTGGAACAGGTCCTGGAATCGGGTCATGAGATCGCGCACCACTCACACACTCACCGCACCGCGGTGAACATGAGTTTCGACGACGAACGCGCCGACTTCGATCTGGCGCTAGCTGCACTCGGGCGTTTCGGCATTTCTCCAAAGGGGCATCGCGCCGCACTGTGGGAGCCCTCGTGGCAGACACCGTCGTTGGTGGCTGAATACGGGCTGAAATACGATTCCAGCCTGATGGACGCGGACGTCCCCTATCTCATCGAAACCCCCGCAGGCACAGTTGCGGAGCTCCCCCCACATTGGAGTCTGGATGACTGGGAGCAGTATGCCTTCCTTCCGGAACCCAAGATCGGTGAAATCATCCAGTCGCCACTTGTCGTGGCGGACATGTGGATTCATGAGATCGACGCAATGCGACGTCATGGTGCTCTTTTCATGCTCACTTGCCACCCGTTCCTCACTGGGCGGGCAGGACGGCTGGAGGCGCTGCGGACCGTGATCGAAACTGCGCTGGAACGAGGCGATGTCCGCTTCTCGACGTGCGAAGCGCTCGCGGAAGCGGCACTCGGTGACCCCGCATTGATTGCCGAGCCCCTCAATCCAGTTACAGCATCCGAGGAGCTCTATCCGGACTACTGAATTTTGGCCCAGTAGTGAACGTGGCCGCGCTGTTGTGGTTGGCTTTTGAGATCATCAATATCGCATGGCCGCGGCAGCCAGAAGCGACCTGGTACCAAAACTACGCAGTGATTGTAGTTTTCGTGCTCCTCGGCCTGGCGGGTTTTGCGGTGGAGAGGCGCCTGCGTAGACGCAATAGCGCCCACATGGCGGCAGCGGCAGGGCCAGGGCCAGAGCCAGAATTGCTGAACGTCGGGTCGTGAGCGCCGCCCTAGCAAGAAATTGGCTGGTAGTCCCCGTCAGTAAGGCCCACTGACGGGGGTGTCCTTCCGCGGTTCTGGCCGCCCGGGACGGATCTCAGGCGACGCGGATGCGACAAGTCCGGGTTAGAGCGATGCGTAGATCCTGCCGGCTGCTGTCAGTTGGCCGTTCGTTTGGTAGAGGGCCGAAGGGCCCAGGGCCGGATCGGAGGGCTCCCTGGCGTACCACGCGAACCGTTCGACGAATGGCATCGCCCGCATCCCGGCGACAGCAGCCCGCATGAAACTGTGTACTTCTGTGCGTGTGTGCCGGGAGGGGCGCGAGGGGGTCGCAGACCAGTCCGCGACGGAAAATTCGGTAACCCACACAGGCCTCTCATACTTGTCGTGCAGATTCCTGACCTTCGAAAGGAAGCTCTCAGCATTTGGCCAGCCGTAGCTGTGCATCGTCATGAAGTCGACGCGCAGGTTGGCCCTGGCCGCCTTCGTCATGAACTTATCCAACCACGGGCTGGTCGAGCTGACGGTGCACGGGGACCCCAGTCTGAGGCCGGTGGACTGGAGCTGGGGCCAAAGTCGCATGGCCTCGTCAACGGACATGTTGGCCTGGCTGGAGTAGTCAGGCTCGTTGAAGCCGAGAAGGTTCTTGGTTCTCGTCACGGGAAGCTGGCGGATCACGTCGCCGATAGAATTATTCTTGATCAGGGCTTTCCCGCTCCAGACCATCGGGACGAATCCTGGGTTGGTGGTGACGGTATATGTCGATCCCCATGAGTAGTACCAGCTGGCGTTGAGGGCCCGGATCTGCCGAAGCGCCAGTGCGTCTGTGCCGCCGCAGGCTGCGCCTTTGAGCGCCAGGGGCCGAGCAGCCGCCGCGGGGACAGGAGCCGCTGACAGAACCCCTGGAAGGGTCAGGGCGGCCAGTGGTAATGCGAGAAATGTCCGGCGTTCCATTGTATTCCTTCTCTCGATGCGAAGCGGGTCGAGACCAGGATCTGACGCGAGTCACGCTACGCCGTTGTATCGGCGTTAGTAAGAATCGTTCGGCCCTATTTGCAACAAACGCATGGCTTTGCCCTGCAGCAGGGGACAAAGCCATGCGCCTGTTTATTACCGCTGGGAGGCTACTCCGGAACCACCAGGGCGGGGGTGTCCTTCCGGATGGTCTCGCCCCGGAAGAAGCCCGGATGCAGTTTCGCGGCGACCAGCATGATCACGACGCCCAGGGCGAGGATGCCGATCCCCAGAATGAACACCAGGCCCACGCCGAAGACCTCTGAGCCGCTGCCGAATTCCGGTGCCCAGCTGTCCACGGCGGTCTGGAAGAAGACCACGGTGAGGACCAGGCCGCCCAGGACCGGGAACAGCAGCCGCATGAAGAAGTTGCGGACGCTGGAGAACAGGCTGTGCCGGAAGTACCAGGTGCAGGCGAAGGCCGTGAGGCCGTAGTAGAAGCAGATCATCAGGCCCAGGGCCATGATGGTGTCATTGAGGACGTTCTCGCTGACTACCTTCATGACGGCGTAGAAGCCGCCGGAGATCACACCGGCAATCACCGTTGCGAAACCGGGGGACCCGAACCGCTTGCTGACGGATGCGAAGCGCGGCGGCAGCGCCCCGTAGTGGCCCATCGCCAGCAGGCTGCGGGCGGGTGAGGCCATGGTGGACTGCAGGGACGACGCGGTGCCGGAGAGTACGGCCAAAGACATCAGGATGGCCAGCGGGCCCATGACGGGGGAAGCCAGTGCCGCAAAGATATTCGACTGGTTGTCCGGGTTGTTCAGGCCGATGCCGTCGGTTCCGGTGCCGGCAACCATCATGGTGGCCACGATCGCGACGAGGTAAAGGGCCAGGACGGCGACCGCCGTCGTGGTTCCTGCCCGGCCGGCGGTACCCTTGCCGCCCTTGGTTTCCTCGTTGACGGTGAGGCAGACGTCCCAGCCCCAGTAGACGAAGACGGCCAGTGACATGCCGGCGGCGAACTGCTCGAAGCTGCCGATCTTCATCGGGTTGAACCAGTCCCAGCTGAAGGCGATTGCGGTGCCCGAGTCGCCCGAGGCGGCGTGGGTGAGTGCCATGACGACGAAGATGCCCAGGACGAGGACCTGGAATCCGACCATGGTGTACTGCACCAGCTTGGTGGCGTGCAGGCCGCGGTAGCTGACCCAGACGGCCAGTGCCACGAACACCAGGCACGTCATGATGTTTACGGCCGTGTTGGAGGTCAGGTCCGCGAGGTCCGGGTTGTTGAACACCTGGGCCAGGAAGAGGTAGAAGAAGTCCACCGCGACGCCGGCCAGGTTGGACAGGACGATGATGTTGGCGGCCAGCAGACCCCAGCCGCCCAGCCAGCCGACGAACGGGCCGAACGCCTTGGTGGCCCACGTGAAGGTGGTGCCGCTGTCCGGTGAATCGGCGTTGAGCTCACGGTAGGCGAACGCCACCAGGATCATCGGGATGAACGCGACAATGAAGATCGCCGGCAGCTGCAGGCCCACGGCGCCGACGGCGGGTCCCAGCGAACTGGTCAGGCTGTAGGCGGGTGCCACGGAGGAGATGCCGAGGACGACGACGGCGAGCAGGCCCAGCTGGCCGCCCTTGAGCCCCTTGCCCGAGATGCCGTGCTTGGAACCGGCCGGATCGACGACGTCGTGCGTGATGGTGCCGTCTTCGCGGCCGATAGTCTGACTCATTGCTGACCTTTTTTCTGGGGGACGGATGGTTGCTGTTGGGTGATGCAGTGGATGCCGCCGCCGCGGGCGAAGAGCTCGCGGGCGTCGATGCCGACTACCCTGCGGCCGGGGTAGGCGTCGCCAAGGATGCGCAAGGCTTTTTCGTCCATCGGGTCGCCGAAGGTGCAGGCGATGACGCCGCCGTTGACCACCAGGTGGTTGATGTAGCTGTAGTCGACAAACCCCTCCTCATCCGTCAGGGTTTCCGGGGCGGGGACCTCGATGATGTTCCATTCGCGGCCGGCCGCGTCCCGGGTGGTGGCGAGGTGGCTGATGATGGCCCGGCAGACTTCGAAGTCGGGGTGTGCCGGGTTCTGTTGGGAATGGACCAGCACGGTGCCCGGGGACGGGATGGCCGCAACGATGTCGACGTGGCCGCGCGTGCCGAACCGTTCCGAATCCCGGGTCAGGCCGCGGGGAAGCCAGACGACGTGGCTTACGCCCAGGGTCCGGCCCAGCTCGGCTTCGACGTCGGCCTTGCTGAGCCCGGGGTTGCGGCCCGGATCGAGCTGGACCGTCTCGGTGACGAGGACGGTGCCTTCGCCGTCGACGTGGATGCCGCCGCCCTCGTTCACCAGCGGCGAGACAAGGTGGCTGGCCCCCGAGCGGGCCGCGACGGCCGACGCCACGAGCGCGTCCTTGTCCCAGGCGGCCCAGTCCTGGCCGCCCCAGCCGTTGAAGACCCAGTCGACGGCGCCGAGCCGGCCGCCGTCGTCGAGGACGAACGTGGGGCCTATGTCCCGCATCCAGGCGTCGTTCAGCGCGGCGGGGACCACCTCGATATCCGGGTGGAGGTAGTCCGCCGCGGTCTGCACATCCGCCGGCGCCACCAGCATGGTGACCGGTTCGAATTCCACGACGGCGTTCGCGACGGCGGCCCAGACGGAGCGGGCGGCGTGGGCTTCTGCCGCTGTTTCGCCCAGGGTGTAGCCGCCGGTGGGGAACGCCATCCAGACACGGTCCTGGGGCGCCGTTTCGGACGGCATCCGCCACGCGCTCATGCGGTGGCCTTGCTGGTGTCGGCGCCGAGCGGGGCGTCGGGGCGTACCGGTTCGGTCAGCCGCCCGTACGTGTCCGGGCGTCGGGTGGCCAGGAAGGGGAAAAGCGTGAGCCAGTCCCGGCGCTGGTCGAGGTCGAGGTCCGCGACGAGCACCGCGGATTCGTCCCGCGGTGCCTGGGCAAGGATCCGGCCGTAGGGATCGGCGATGAAGGAGGAACCGTAGAAGTTCAGCGTGCCTTCGCTGCCCCAGCGGTTGGGGACCACCATGAACAGCCCGTTGGCGATGCCGTTGCCGACGATGACCTGCTGCCACAACGGCTGGGTGTCGAAGTCGGGGTGGTCGGGCTCGGAGCCGATGGCTGTGGGGTAGACCAGGAGTTCCGCGCCGCCGAGGGAGTAGATCCGCGCCAGCTCCGGGAACCACTCGTCCCAGCAGGTGGGCATGCCCAACCGTGCGCCGCCGAGTTCGGCGGGGGAGTGGACCTCGTAGGCATCGTCGCCGTCCGGGCCCTGGCGGAAGAATTTGTCCTCGTAGTAGCCTGCCGTGACGGGAATGTGGAGCTTGTGGGTGCGGGCCAGGAGTTCGCCCCCGGGGGACACCAGGATGGCGGTGTTCAGGCCCAGGCCGTCGTCTGTGCCGTCCGGATTCTCCGCCTTCTGGTACAGCGAAGCGTGGACGCAGATGCCGTGCCTCCGGGCCGCGTCCGCCGCGAACCGGAACGTGGGGCCGGTGAACAGGTCCTCGGCAATGTCCGAGGGCCGCGGGCGCGTGGTCCCGCCGCGGGCGGCGTCATTTTCGGGAAGCGTGTCCGCGGGGTAGCGGGACAGCGTGAGCTCGGGGAGGAAGACGACGGCTGCTCCCAGCCGGGCGGCGCGCCCGATGCCTTCGTCCAGTTCGGCGTGCAGGGCCGCGGCGTCAGGATGCCAACGGTGCTGCACGACGCCGATCCGCAGTGCCGGCCGGCTGGAGGGCAGCGTGCGGGCGAGGGAGGGCGGGGTGTCGAGGGACGTGATTTCGATCATGGCTACTCCAGTGAGACGGGCGTCACATTAATGAACGTTGTTCATTTAGTTTGAGGGTGATGGCCGCACGGGGCAAGACCTAATATGAATAAAGTTCATTTATTTATTCGGGGTGGAACCCGCGCCGTCCCCGGGCCGGCAGCCGGACCGCTACTGGACCACGGCGCGGACCTCCCCTGCGGGCCGTAAGGCCCTAGACCGTGGATTAGTCCCGGCAGAGTCTGGGGTATGACTCAAACGAACCCGGGGCCGGCCCCGGACATCAGGGCCGCCCAACTCAAGGAACAGCCCACGGCGGTGGTGCATGAGACAGTCCCGATGAATGCGTTGCGGGATTTTTTCGGCCGTGCCTTCGCCGCCGTCATGGGTGCGGTGCAGGAGCAGCATGTCCAGTTGGCCGGACCCCCGTTCGCGCTGTACCGCGGCATGCCGACCGACGTCGTCGACGTCGAAGCGGGGTTCCCCCTCGCCGCGCCTTTCACGAACCCCAGTGGCGCGGACACGGCGGTTGTCGCCGGCACCCTCCCCGCAGGCCAGGCCTACGAGGCGATGCACATCGGTCCCTACGAATCACTGCAGCGTACTTACGGCGCGATCATGGCGCGGATGCGGCAGGACGGCGCGAGCCCGGGAGCAGCAATGTGGGAGTACTACCTTACCGATCCCGGCGTCGAACCCGATCCAGCGAAGTGGCAGACGCTCGTGGTCTGGCCGGTCGACTGAAATGCCGCACCTGCACTGCCCGGCCGCCGCGCGGAGGGGCCCCGGCCGGGGGCCGCTGCCCGGGTTTCCAGGGCCCGTCCGACTCATTCTGTCTGATAGGCCACACTATTGCTCTACTCCATGCATAATGTCCTAAACTGCTTCACTGAGGTGCCTGAAATGGCGCTGCGCAGCAACGAAAGTGAACCCCGATATGGCTACCGATTACGACGCCCCACGCAAGACAGAAGAAGAATCTCCCGCTGAGTCGCTGGAGGCCCTTCAGGCGTCCCGCGGCGGCGGCGCGCAGACCGCTGTGATCGACGTCGATGAGAACGACACCGCTGAAGGCATTGATCTTCCCGGTGCGGATCTGTCCGGCGAAGAGCTGACGGTCATTGTTGTTCCGGAGCAGTCCGATGAATTCACCTGCTCCTCCTGCTTCCTGGTCCGTCACAGGTCCCAGGTGGCCCTTGAGAAGAACGGCATGAAGTACTGCCGCGACTGCGAAGGCTAAAACCTTCCGGCAACAGACAGGCCGTACGAAGCGCCGGACCCGCGAGGGTGCCGGCGCTTCGCCGTTCCCGGCCAGGCCTGCTGCTGGCGGTGTTATCTGTTCGTGAACGACCTTCACGAACAGGGTCCGTGCAATCCGTCCGTGACCAGCAGCGGGCCACGCTAACGGTTGGGCGCCGAAACTGTGGAGGACCTCGCCCGCCGGGCCGGGCCCGCCTACGCTGAAAGCGTCTGACCTGCGCTGACTGTTCCGCCAGCCCAAGGGTCAGGCAGCACCAGGGGGTGGCGGCCTTGAAGAAGACCCAGTTGAAGAAGATCCAGTTGAAAAAGGTCAACGCGTTGCTCGCGGCTGTTCTGATGGCCGCCGCGCTCGGGATTCTTGCGCCGGCGCCGGCCGCCGCAGACCCGTACTGCGGACTGGCCTGGGGGTCGCTGAGCAAACTGGATCCGGCCATGAGCCAGGCCAAGGTGGTCGACGTCCGCACCGGTCAGCACTACTGCTTCGACCGGCTGGTCATTGACCTCAACGGCCCCGTGGCCGGCTACAGTGTCCGCTACGTACCCGCGGTGGTGCAGGACGGGTCCGGCCTGCCGGTCCCGTTGCGGGGCCAGGCCTTCATTCAGCTCACGGTCAATGCTCCCGCATATGACGACGCCGGCAATCCCACCTACAACCCGCCGAACAAGAATGAATTGGCTGACGTGGCTGGCTACCAGACCTTCCGGCAGGTGGCGTGGGCGGGCAGCTTCGAGGGCTATTCGACCATTGGCCTGGGGGTCCGCGCCCGGCTGCCGTTCCGGGTCCTGGCCCTGCCCGGGCCGGGCACCGGGTCCCGGCTCGTGGTGGACGTGGCCCATTTCTGGTGAAGTTGGTGGAGCCGGTCGCAAGGCAGGGCTGCGCGCCTTGCCGGGCGGGTCGGCTAGAGCGAGCCGAGCTCGGCCCGGAGCGGGAAGTCCCGGCCGTCCAGCACCAGCTGCGTGCAGCGCCCGGTGGCACGGTTCAGAACGATCGGGGCCATGAGGTTGACGGTCGTGGAACCGGGCGAGTGGTTCACCACGACCAGTACCTGGGCGGCGTCCCAACCGTCGAGTTCGAGGGCCTCCAGCGAGGCTGCCGGGATCGGCGGAGAGTAGCTCGGTGCAAACACGGCCGCATCGGCCAGGAATAGCCGCACCGGGCTGGAACCGGCCTCCAGGGCGTACAGTCCGGCCGCGCCCTCGACGCTCCGCAGCGCGAAATCGTGCAGCTCCTCGAAGCCAGGCATGGGTGCGGTGAATGTGAGGGGCAGGCTGGCGACCGGAGTGTCCATGACCGGGGTGCTCACCGCAGGAAGTCCATCAGGGTGGGCTGAAGCACCCGGGCCGTCGCCGCGAGGGCCACCTGGTAGTTGGTTTCCTGAAGCTTCAGGTCCATGATGACGCTGCCGAGATCTGCCTTTTCAATGCCCATCTTCTGTGCATCCAAGGTGGCCTCCAGTTCGGTGTTGACGTTGCCGGCGCGTTCCAGCTGCACCTGCCGTGTTCCTATTTCAGCACGCCCGCTGACGATGTTCTTGAAAGATGCCTGCAGGTTGGTGAGGTTCACAGTGGCATCCTCGCCCTTGCGCAGTGACTCGATGGTCTTGGTGACGGCGTCGAAGACGGAGCCGGAGCCGCTGCCGAAGATCGCGGCGCCGTCGGCGTCGACCCGGACGGTTCTGTCGGCACTGATGCGCCGTTCCACTGAGCCGCCGGCGACGCCGTTGAAGACCGGGGGAGTTCCGGTGTCTCCTGGGATGCTCGGGTCGGCCGGGATGGCTGGGCTGAAGGCCGTGGCCGCGTCCGAACTTCCAGCAAAAATGTTCCGGCCAAGGTGCTGGCTGTTGGCGGTTGAGAGCAGATCCTTGTTCAGCCCTTCGAGCTCGACGGCGATCGCGTCCTTGCCCGCCTGGTTGAGCGCGCCGTTGCCGGCCTGGACCGTGAGGTCGAGGATGCGGTTCATGACGTTGGTGGCCTGGCTGAGGGCGGAGTCGGCCGCGTTGAGCCAGCTGGCGCCGTCGTCGATGTTCCTGCCGTACTGGGCGTTGGCGGCGAGCCGCGCGCGCGTATCGAGAGCCTGCGCCGTGGCGGCAGGATCGTCGGACGGGCGCGAAATCTTGTCCAGGGTGGTGGCCTTTTCCTGCAGCTGGGCCAGCTTGGACTGCTGGGCCTGCAGGGTCCGCTGGGCGGCTGCGCTCATGGTCAGGTTGGTTACCCGGTTCAGCATGTCTACCTTCCTACCAGTCCGGTGCGGTTGATCAGGACGTCCAGGGCTTCGTCCACAGCCGTCATGACGCGGGCCGCGGCCTGGTAAGCGTGCTGGTTGGTGAGCAGGCTGACGTTTTCTTCGTCCAGGCTGACGGACGCCTGCGAGGAGCGGTTGGACTGCGCGGAGATTTCCGCTGCCGAGCTCAACGCTTCATGCTGCTGGGCGCCGCGTGACTGCACACCGATCCCGGTGACGATGTTTGCCCAGGCGCTGTCCGGAGACCCCGGCCCAGTGCCAAGCTGTGAAATCTTGTCGGCGAGGCTGCCGTCCAGGTTCCCCGCACCCGCAACGCCGACCGCGATCTCTGCGGCGGCCTTGGGCACAACAGCGAGAGCGAGCGCGGCAGGGCCCGCGGCGGCCGGGTCGAAGAAGTTGCCGGACGAAGTGCCGTCAGAGGTCCGTCCGCCGAAGTGAAGGGCGTTGACCGCGTCCCGCAGGTCGCCGGCGAACTTGTTCAGCGACTGTGCGGCCGAATCGATGGCGCCGCCGTTCGCGGCAGGAGCCAGGACGGACAACGCGCCGGCGATTTCCCCATCGGCGACGGCGATTGCCGCACCCGGCCGGTCCGCCCACTCAAGCTGCACGGCTGTGCCGAGCTTGTCCGCAGTCTGGCTTCCGGAGAGGGCGAGTGCCCGGACGGAGCTGCCCATCACGAGGGCGTTTCCGCCGACATGGACATCCACGGTGCCGTCAGCCTGTTCCCTGACGGTGCCGCCCGTTAGCCGGGAGATGGTCTCGGTGAGCTTGGCCCGCGCGTCGATCAACTCGTTGGCCGATCCTCCCGCGGCGAGGGTTGAGCGAATGCTGGTGTTGAAGGCGGCCACCTGCGTGGCGGCGGCATTGACGGCGTCCACGGCGCCCTGGGCCTGGCCGCGGACGCTGCTCCACTGGCCCTCAAGGGAGCGGTAGGAAGAGGAGACCTTGGTGGCGAGGTCGTTGCCGGCCTGCAGGACCAGTCCCTTGGCGGCGGAGTCGTTGGGGTGGTTGGCGGCGCCTTGCCAGGCCGACCAGAAGCCCTGGAGCGCGGTGGAGATGCCGTTTTCGCCGGGTTCCTGAAGGATGCCTTCGATCCCTTGGAGCGCCGAGGACCGGGCGCTGGCGTAGCCGGACTGGGCCGCCGTCGAGCGGACGCTTCCATCAAGGAAGCTGCTGCCCAAGCGTGCGATGCCGTCCACGGAGACGCCATTCCCGGCTTCGGGACGGCCCGAACCGAACAGGCCCTGCGCGGGAGCCACGATTGACGATTGCTGGACGCGCTGCCGGGTGTAACCCTCGGTGGCGGCGTTGGCAATGTTCTGCCCGGCCACGTTCATGCCCTGCTGGGCGGCGGTCAAGCCACGGTAGGCGGTGTTCAGCGCGCCGAAGGTACTCATGGTCGCTTCCTTAGAATTGCTTGTCGAAAATACGCGAGGCTGCAGTTTCCCCGGTCTTGCCCTGGGCGTCATAGGTGCCGGCCGCAGCGGTGGGCCGCAGATCCGCGAGGGATTCCTGGGTGGAACGGACGGCGGTGCGCAGGTACTGCTCGTTCGAGTCGCGCAGTTCCTTGATCAGGGCCGTCTGGTGGGTCAAGGCCGTCAGATGGGCCGTGAGGATTTCGGACCAGGCGCCTTCCGGCGCGGCAGCGGCGAGTTCACCCAGGGACGCGTCAGTGGGCAGTCCCCAGGTTTCGGCCACGACGGCGGCTTCGATGGTGCGGGCGAGGCTCGCCTTGGAGAGGTGTTCCAGAACCTGCTCGACTTCCTTTGTGCCGTGGGGAAGCCAGCGGGATTTGCCGGCGGTGAGCAGCAGTTGCTCTTCCTCCAGCTTGAAGGTGAGAACGTCCAGGAGTTCACGCTCCCGCCACAGCAGGGCTGAAAGTTCGTGGATGGCCATGGTCCGGACGGCTCCCTCATGTGTGAATGGTGCAAATGACTGGTGCGGTGGTGCCGGGGCGTCGATTTCATCGTGCGGACGATTTGGCCTCCAGCAGGGTTCGTAGAAACTATCGGCAGGGGCGCAGGATTCGTTAGCGGCAATAAGGCTGATAACAGTCGGGACCAGATGGGGCGTTGAACTGAAAACTCTTTTTGGAATCTTCCTTACGTGTGCTGGCCAAATGGCGATAACTACTTCTGAAGGCCCACGGATGGGCCGTCGCACATCGTCCCAATCATGGAGGAAACATCATGGGAATGCAGATCAACACCAACATGGCTGCGAACAACGCTTACCGCAGCCTCAGCAACACCCAGAACGACCTGTCCAAGTCGTTGGAGAAGCTTTCCAGCGGCCTGCGCATCAACCGCGCCGGCGACGACGCGGCCGGCCTGGCTATCTCCGAGGGCCTGAAGTCGCAGATCGGTGGCCTCACGGTTGCCGCCCGCAACGCACAGGACGGCATCGGCGCAGTCCAGACCGCAGAAGGCGGCCTGAACCAGGCCCACTCCATCCTGCAGCGTCTGCGCGACTTGGGCGTCCAGGCAGCCAACGACACCAACAACGCCGAATCCCGCGGCGCCATCAAGACCGAAGCTGACAGCCTCGTAAAGGAACTGGACCGCATCGCCGGCTCCACCAACTTCAACGGTGCACAGCTGCTGGACGGCTCAAAGCCGAAGATGTCGCTCCAGGTCGGCGCCAACTCGGACGCCAACAGCATCATCGACGTCAACCTGTCCTCTGCCAACGTTGGGTCGGTTGCCACTGCTCTGGGTTCGGCGGCGTCAGGTTCCACCACATTCAAGGTTGCTGCGTTCAGCGCTACTGATGGCTCCCCCCAGGGACTCGCCGCCGGTACCTACAACTTTGAGTCGGTCAAGGGTGGCGTTACGACGACGGTGGCCGTTACCACCACCGCCGCAGCCACTACGGCTGATGACTTCGTTTCCAAGCTCAACGCGGACAAGAACTTCAACTCCAGCTTCACGGCAACGGTCTCGAAGAGCGCAAACGGCACCGGCGACGGCATCATCATCCGGTCCAACGACGGCGGCACGATCGACCTTACCGATCCGTCCGGCTCGGGTGTGTTCAACGGCGGCGCCACCGTGGTCAGCGGGACGGGTCTTGACTTCTCCTCAACCAGCGCAGCCCAGGCTTCCATCACTGCTATTGATACCCAGATCAAGTACGTTTCGACGGCCCGCGCCGAACTCGGTGCGACCCAGAACCGCCTTGAATCCGCAGTGCAGACCATCAACGTCTCCAAGGAAAACCTGACGGCTTCCAACTCCCGTATCCGCGACACGGACATGGCTGAGGAAATGGTCAAGTTCACCCGCAACAACATCCTGTCCCAGGCCGGCACCGCAATGCTGGCCCAGGCAAACCAGTCCAACCAGGGTGTACTGCAGCTCCTGCGCTAAAGCACAGCGGGAAGCGATCACTCCGGTGACTTCCGCTAGGTAGTTCAGATTGCACGTGGCGCCCGGGGAGAGAATTCTTCTCCCCGGGCGCTGTGCAGTACCACCAGCCATTACTGATTCAGCCAGCCATTGTTCTAAGGAGTTGCAGGCATGGGACTTTCTATCGACGGACTTTCCAGCGGTTTGGACACCACAGCCCTGATCAATTCCCTCATGGCCGTGGAAGCAATCCCACAAAGCCTGATGAAGAACAAGGCCGCAACGGTCCAAACCCGCATCTCGGCCCTGCAGGGACTCAATACCGCCGTCGCGGACCTCGCAACCAAGGCCGGCAAGCTCTCCGACCCCAAAAGCCTGGAACTGTATTCGGCCTCGAGCAGTTCCGCCAAGGTCACCACCGTGGTCGGTGCCGGAGCGAAACCGGGTGCGGTTGATTTCACCGTCTCCCAGCTGGCCCAGACCCAGGTCTCCGTGAGCAAGAACCTCGCCGCGTGGCCCTACACCACTATGACGGTCACCGGCGAAGGCGGCCAGGCCATCACGGTCACCCCGCTCACTTCATCTCTTGACGACGTCGTTTCCGCCGTGAACCTCTCCGGCGCCGGGATTGTCGCATCGAAAGTTTCAGTGGGCGGCGGCGAGTACCGGCTGCAATTTGCCTCGTCCAAGACCGGCGTCGCCGGCGGGTTCAGCATCGCCGATCCGGACGGCACCGCCGGGCTGACCAAAGTTCAGTCTGGGCAGGACGCGCAGATCAAGCTGTGGGCGGGAACAGCTGCCGAGGCGACGCTCAGCTCCGCCACCAACACCTTCGCGGATGTCCTGAGCGGAGTCTCGATCAGCGTCTCCGAGGTCTCTGCCACTCCCACACGCGTCACCGTTGCCCGTGACGACGCCCAGATCAGCAGGGCCGCCTCTGACCTGGTTAGCTCCGTCAACGGAGTCCTGGCGCAGATCGCCACCAAGAGCGCCGTGGTCAGCAGCACCGACGCCTCCGGCAACCCGGTCACTTCAGGCGGCGTGTTCACCGGAGACAGCACCGTTCGTAACGTCAACGCCGCGATCCTGGCCGCTGCGTCCCAGCCCTTGAACGGAAAATCGCCGTCTGAGCTTGGCATCAGCGTGACCAAGACCGGGACGATGGAATTCGACGCCACCAAATTCGGCGACGCCCTGGCGAAGGACCCGGCCGGAACAATGGCGGCCGTGGCCACCATCGCGGGCCGCGTGGCGGACGCCGCCAAGCAGGCCTCCGATCCCTCCACTGGGCTGCTCAGCACCAAGATCAAGGGACAGCAGTCCACCGCGAAGGACTACACCGACCAGATCGCCGACTGGGATGACCGCCTGGAAATGCGTCGGACCACGCTGCAGCGGACCTACTCCGCGCTGGAGGTTGCTCTCAGCGGCATGAAAGCGCAGTCGTCCTGGCTGTCCTCCCAACTCGCAGGACTCTCTTCAGGAAGCTCTTCATCATGACTCTGACCTCCTTCGGCGGCGGCTACGGCAATGCCGGCCAGCGGAACCAGTACCTGGCCGACTCGGTCCTGTCGGCTCCGCCGGCACGCCTCCTCACCATGCTCTACGACCGCCTCCTGCTGGACCTGGGCCGGGCGGAAACGGCGCAGCACGCTGCCGACTGGACCACCGCATCGGAAAACCTGCTGCACGCCCAGGCCATCGTGTCCGAGCTGTCCTCCTCGCTCAAGGTCGACGCGTGGGACGGCGCCAACGGGCTGCTGGGGGTCTACAACTACGTCTCCACCGCACTGACCAACGCGAACATCCAGCGGGACGCGGCGCTGACCCGGGAAGCAATCGAACTCTTGGAGCCCCTGCGGCAAACCTGGCACGAGGCCGCCGCCGCCGCGGTACCAGCGCCCGCAAGCCCCGCGGCGTTTCCCTCCGCAGCTCCAGCCGGTTTCCCGGCAGCAGGGGCCTGGAACACCGGGCCCGGAACAGGCGGCGGGAGTCTCGGCTTTGGCTGAACAGGCTTACTTGGATATTGGCCCAGGGGGAACCGGATCCAACGACGCCGATTCGTCCCTTCCCGGCAAGATCCCTGAAGACACCACCCTGGCTGCCTGGATGGCCGTCCTGGATGTGCTTGAAATGGCGGTGCAGGCCGCCGAGCGGACCCTGAAGGATCCGCTGGGCCCGCTCGCCGCTCCCGCGGGTTCGGTGGCGGAACCCCGGCCGGAGAAGCGCTGGTCTCCGCCATCGATGAACGGGCCGTTGCCGGCGACCGCGCGGCGTCGCGCCGTCGCACTGGCAGCCGCCCAGGAACGCGTTGCCCTCCGGCTGGAAGAGGCGCGGCTGGGAGTCGCCCGGCAGCTGCAGGCGGTATCGTCGGTGCCCGGCGTGGGGGAGTCCGCCGGAGCCCTGTACCTGGATGTCAACGGCTAGGAATCCCGGGTTCCAAAACATCTGAAATAGTCTTTTGATTTCGCCTAACGCGGCGCTGACCAGTGCCGATAACCACTATAAGAGCACGGATCGCTCGATTACCGGCCACGGATCGGCCACCCCCACCTTTCCCAGGCAGGACTCTGTGCTCGAATCCGTGACTTCCGCCGCCTTGGCCAGCGCCATGGACGGGCTGGCACTGCGCCAGCGGACCATCGCGAACAACATCGCGAACGTCAACACGCCGAATTACCACGCGAAGCGCGTCAGCTTCGAGGACGCCCTCGCAGCGTCGGTGCAGTCCGGGAACGGCCGCGTCCGGGCAACCACGGCGGAGTCCCTGGAGCCCACGCAGCTGAACGGCAACAACGTCAACCTGGACACCGAAACCCTGTCCAACATCGACACCGTGCTGCGTTTCCAGTTCGCCGCACGCGCCGTCAACACCGAGTTCACCGCCGTGCGCTCCGCCCTGAGGACCAGCTGATGACTTTCGACATGATCGGCATCGCCGGCTCCGCCCTCACCGTCCACCGCAAGTGGCTCGATGCCGTCTCGGACAACCTCGCCAACATGAACAACGCCTCCGCCACGTCCGGCCCCGCCTTCCAGGCCCGGTACGTCGAGGCCGCGGAGGGCTGGCAGGGCTCGGGCGTGTACGTCAAGAGCACCCAGCTCGGCAACGCCGAGGGCAGGGTCGTCTACCAGCCGGATCACCCGCTGGCGGACGCCAACGGCAACGTGAAGTACCCGGACATTGACATGGCCGAACAGATGGGTGCGCTCATCATCGCCCAGCGCGGCTACCAGGCCAACGCGCAGGTGGTGGATCGCGCCCGCGAAACCTACATGGCCGCCCTTGAGATTGGACGCTCCTAATGACTGTCGCCCCCATCGCCCCCGTCCAGGGCGTCCTGCCGACAAACTATGTGACGGGCGCCGGAGCGGCACCCGTGGCCGGCACTGACGGCTCCGCCTTCGCCACTTCCCTCACCGGCGCGGTGGATAACCTCCAGCAGCTGCAGTCGACGTCGAACCAGCTGGCTGTGTCCGCCGTGACCGGCAACCTGGATGACATCCACAACGCCACGCTTGCCGCGACCCGGGCGCAGGTGACGCTGGAGCTCATGGCCACCATGCGCAACAAGGGCGTTGACGCGTTCAACGAGATCATGAGGATGCAGGCCTGATGCCTCCGCAGATAAACGCTTTCTTCCAGCGCTTCGGCGCGGGCCTGAAGAGCTTCACCGCCGGCCAGCGCACCATCGCCGTGATCGGCGCTGCCCTGCTGGTGGTGGGCATTGTTGCCCTGTCCGCCTGGCTTACCCGCCCGGTGCTCACCCCGCTGTTCTCCGGCCTCCAGACCAC
Source organism: Arthrobacter sp. 10T425 (assembly GCF_056393985.1). NCBI lineage: Bacteria > Bacillati > Actinomycetota > Actinomycetes > Micrococcales > Micrococcaceae > Arthrobacter > Arthrobacter sp. 10T425. Next base: position 48,483 of record NZ_JBFTGZ010000006.1, read on the forward strand.
CGACGCCAACGGCATCGTCGAACAGCTCCGCAAGGACAACGTTCAGTACGAACTCAGCGACGGCGGATCCACCATCCTGGTCCCGCAGGACAAGGTCTACGACGAGCGCCTCAAGGCAGCGGCCGCGGGCCTGCCGACTGCCGCCGCCACCGGCTACTCCCTGCTGGACAAGATGGGCGTGACGTCCTCGGAATTCCAGCAGTCCGTCACGTACAAGCGCGCCCTCGAGGGCGAACTTGCCAGCACCATCTCCGCCATGGACGGCGTGAAGACCGCCGCCGTCCGGCTCGCCATCCCCGAGAAAACAGTGTTTGTGTCCAAGGCCCCGGACACCACCGCCTCAGTGTTCATCGAGACCGACGCCGGCGCCGCCCTGACCGGTGACAAGGTGCAGGCGATCGTCCACCTGACCTCCGCCGCCATCGAAAACCTCAAGCCCTCCAACGTCTCCGTGGTCGATTCGCAGGGAAACGTGCTCTCCACCGTCGGCGGCGGGACCGCAGGATCGTCCACCAAGCAGGCCAGCGACTACCAGCAGCGCACCTCGGACGCCGTCCGCGCGGTCATGGACCGCGTGGTGGGCCCGGGCAACTCCACGGTCGCCGTCGCCGCCGACGTGACGGGCGAATCGGCGCAGCAGAAGAGCGAGACTTTCTCCAATGCCGAGGGCGCCCTGCCGCTGAGTGAATCGTCCAAGACCGAGAAATACACCGGAACCGGGGGAGGCGCCGCGGGCGTCCTCGGCCCGGACAACATCGCTGTTCCCGGCGGCACGAGCGGCAACGGCAACTTCGATTCCTCCACCGAAACCAAGAACAACGCGGTCAACAAGGTCACCGAGGACCGGACCATCCCGGCCGGTGCCATCAAGCGGCAGACCATTTCCGTCGCCGTCAGCCAGGCCGCCGCCGGCGGCCTGAACCTGGCGTCGCTGAAGAACCTCGTCACCTCCGCAGCCGGGGCCGACACCGCGCGCGGCGATATTGTCACGGTCGAGGTTGTGCCGTTCAGCACCGCAGCCGCCGACGACGCCGCCAAGGCGCTCGCCGAGGCCCAGGCCAACGCCGAAGCCGAGAAGCAGGCCGCGTTCTTCGGAACCCTCGTCACCGCAGGCAGCATCCTGCTGGGCCTGCTGATCCTGGCCCTGGTGGTCACGATCATCCTGCGGCGCCGCCAGAAGCGCGAGCCCGTGGACCTCGGCGAACGCCTGGACCTGGAGATCATGCCGGTGGCCCCGCCTGTGGTGGCCCTTCCGCCGGCGACGTCGGCGATCCCGATCACCGCCCTGCCCCCGCTTCCGGGCCCGAGCACCGAACAGCTGGAATCCGAGCGCCGCCGGTTTGAAATCGACAACATGGTCGCCGCCAACCCGGAACGGGCCGCCGATTACCTGCGCAGCCTCATGGATGACAGGCAACCGGCATGAAACCCACCGATACGCCCCTGACCGGCACCCAGCGCGCCGCCGTCGTCCTGATGCAGATGAGCCCCGAGAACGCCGCCAAGGTCATGGCCCAGCTCACGGACACCGAGGCGGAGGAGATTGCCGGGGAGATCGTCAAGCTCCGCAAGGTGGACTCTGACGTCACCGAGCAGATCATGAAGGACTTCCACCAGGCCGCGATGACAACCACGCGCCAGGCCCGGGGCGGCCGGGAACTCGCCGAGGGCCTGCTGGAGGCCTCCTTCGGCTCGGAACGGGCCGCCGGGCTCATGAACCGCCTGACCGTCAATATGGCCGGCAAGTCCTTCGAGTTCCTCGAAGACATCGAACCCGTGCAGATCCTGGCCCTGATCGACGGCGAACTGCCGCAGACCATCGCCCTGGTCCTCGCCCACCTCAGCCCGCGCAAGGCCTCGGCCGTGATGTCCGGGCTGCCCGGCTCGCTGCGCGCCGACGTCGCGCTCAGCATCGCCACCATGGGATCCGGCGCGCCCGAGGCGATCGGGATCGTCGCCGACACCCTCAAACTCCGCGGCGGCGCCGCCGTGTCCCAGCAGGCCTCGAAGGTGGTGGGCGGCATCCAGCCGCTGCTGGAGATCATCAACCGGACCGACGCCGGCACGGAACGGTCCGTGCTGGACGGCCTGGACCTGCTCGATCCCGACCTCGCGGTGGAGATCCGGGCCCAGATGGTGACATTCGACGACATCGTGAAGCTGGAACGCCGCGACGTGCAGCTGGTGCTGCGCGGACTCGACGCGGCCGTCCTGGCGATGGCGATGAAGGGTGCCTCCGAGCCGGTCCTGGAAACCATCACCACCAACGTCTCCGGGCGCAACCTGGAAATCCTCGAATCCGAGATCGCCGCCCTGGGACCCCTGCGTGCCTCGCAGATCGAAGAGGCCCGTGCCGCCGTCGTCCGGTCCATCCGCGAGCTCGAGGCCGAAGGCCAGATCACCATCCAGCGCGGGGACGAAGAAGACTATGTCTACTGACAACGGCGCGGCCAACGCCCCGGCGCGCGTCGTCTTCCCGTCACTGCGGGCCAACGGCCCGGCCGCCGAACAGGCCGGCTACACCGAAGGCCACGCCGCGGGCTACGCCGCCGGTGTGCGCGCCGCAGCGAAAGAGCAGCGCCGCTGGCGGGACCGGATGGCCGCCGAGCAGGCTGCCTCCCTGGCCGCCGGACAGCAGGACCTGGACCGTGCCGTGCGCGCCCTCGCCGTCGCCAGGACAGACTTTGCGCACCGCAACGTGCAGGCGCTGCAGGACGCCGAGGAAATCCTGGCCCGCACGGCGCTGGAACTGGCCGAGGCCATCCTCGGCTACGAACTGGCCGAAGGCACCCGGACCGCCCGGGCCGCCCTGGCCCGCGCCCTCTCCGGGAATGACTCCGCCACGGTACTGGCCATCCGGCTGCACCCGGCGGACATCGACGTCCTCAGCCGGGAAGGCCAGGAACTGCCCGCCGGGCTGCCGCTCATCGCGGACACCTCCCTGGGCCGCGGCGACGCGAAGGTCGAATACCAGCAGGGCTGGTTCGACGCCAGCCTCCGCACCGCCCTGGGACGTGCCCGCATGGCGCTGCTGGGAGAGGCAGCGTCGGCAGAGGGCCCGCTGGGAGATGCACTGGTGGCAGACACCGTGCCGGGAGACACCGTGCCGGGAGAATCCGGCCGGGCCGAATTCGGTGCCGGCGCCTACCGGGGCCAGGCATGATCGCCGAGTGGCGGCCGAAGGGCGCCGACTATGCCGCCGCGCTGGCCGCGGCCGCCCCGCAACGGGTCGGCGTCGTCACCTCGGTCATCGGGCTGGGCCTGGAAGTGTCGGGTCTGGATTGCGCCCTTGGTGACCTCGTGACCGTGGGCGGGAACCCCGGCCTTGACGCCGAAGTCGTCGCGGCGCTGGACGGCTCCGTGCGCTGCATGCCGCTGGGCCGGCTCGCCGGCGTAGCTGCCGGTGACCCGGTGCGCGCCAAAGGCAGCGCGGTATTGGTTCCCACCGGGCGGGGCCTGTTCGGCCGGGTCCTTGACGGCCTGGGACGGCCGATCGACGGCAAGGGTCCGCTGCTCAGCGGGCCGCGCGTGCCGATCGACAACGAGGCACCGAACGCCATGAAACGCGCCCGCATCGACACCGCGCTGCAGACCGGCGTGCGCGTCCTGGACACCATGACCACGCTCGGCAAGGGCCAGCGCATGGGCCTGTTCGCCGGCTCCGGGGTCGGCAAATCCTCCCTGCTCTCGATGATCGCCCGCGGAACCGACGCCGAAGTCTCGGTGATCGCCCTCGTTGGCGAACGCGGCCGCGAAGTCCGCGAGTTCCTCGAAGACGACCTCGGCGCCGCCGGCCTGGCGCGCTCCGTGGTGGTGGTCGCCACCTCCGACGAACCCGCCCTGATGCGCATGCGCGCGGCCTTCACCGCCACCCGCATCGCCGAGTCCTTCCGCGACCAGGGCCAGGATGTGGTGCTCATGATGGACTCCCTGACCCGGGTGGCCATGGCGCAGCGCGAGATTGGCCTCTCGGCCGGCGAGCCCCCTGCCACCCGCGGCTACCCGCCGTCGACCTTTTCCATCCTGGCCCGGCTGTTGGAGCGCGCCGGCACGGCCGAGACCGGCTCCGTTACCGGCATCTACACCGTGCTCGTGGACGGCGATGACCATAACGAGCCCATCGCCGACGCCGCCCGCTCCATCCTGGACGGCCACGTGGTGCTGGACCGCAAACTCGCCGTCACCGGGCACTTCCCGTCCGTGGACGTGCTCGGATCCGTGTCCCGGGTGGCCAGCAAGGTCAATTCCCGGCCACACCTCGACGCCGCCGCAACGCTCCGCCGGGTCCTCGCGGCCCGCAAGGCGGCACAGGACCTGATCGACGTCGGCGCCTACCAGGCCGGGACCAACCCGCTGGTGGACGCTGCGCTGAACCACGAGCACGACGTCAGCGGTTTCCTCCAGCAGCCGATGGACGAATCCACGGCCCACCCCGAGTCCTGGCAACGGCTCGGCCACCTCACTTCGATCCTGGGAGCAGCAGCATGAACCGCGAATTCTCACTGGCCGGCCTCCTGCGCCTCCGCCAGCTCCAGCAGGACCAGGCGGCAACCGGGCTGGCGCGCGCCCGCTCACGTTCCAGCTCCGTCCGGGTCCGCGAAGCCGCCGCCCGCCGCGAACTTGCCGCCACGGATGACCCCATCTCCAGCTCGGCCTCACTGCGCGCCGTGGCGGCCGCCCGGTCATCCGCGCACAGCATGCTCGCGGACCTGCAAAACCTCACCCACCTGGCCGAGGCCGACGAAGCCAACGCCCGGGCCGAGTTCATCGCTGCCCGCACGCGGTCCGTGGGGCTGGAAAAACTGCAAGCCCGGCACGACGCCGAGGTCAACTCCGCGGACCTGCGCGCCGAGCAGTCGGCCCTCGATGAGATCGCCTCGACGCTCTGGCACCGCGATGAGCAGCAGGTGAAGCCATGAGCATGACTGAAGCGATCGGCCGGATGCAGGGCATCCAGTCGATGATCGCGGAATTGAGCCGGCCTGCGGCCGCGGAAACCAGCGCAGCCGCTGCCAAGGCTGCGGCTACCTCGCTCGCGTCGGCAACCGGCACCGGCGACTCCGCCACGTTCACCCAGGCACTTGCCGCGGCACTGGGCGGCAGTGGCGCAACGGATGCCGCCTCCCTCACGGACAGCCTGGGCCTGGGCTCCTCACTGGGCACGTCACTGGGCATTGGCGGCACATTCGGACCAGGTAGCGCTGCGGCGGCCGGGACGGCCGCGCTCACCGGCGCCCAGGCAGCCGGAACCGTACATACCGGTGGGGCCGCGACGGGCAATGACGTGGTGGCCGTGGCGAAGAAGTACATCGGTGTTCCCTATGTGTGGGGCGGCACCAATCCGGCCTCCGGCATGGACTGCTCCGGCTTCACCCAGCGGGTCTTCAAGGACCTCGGCGTGGAGCTTCCCCGTGTGGTGAGCGACCAGATGCGCCAGGGCACCCCGGTGGCGTCCCTCGCAGAAGCGAAACCCGGAGACCTCCTGGTGAGCTTCGGCGGCAACCACATTTCCATCTACCTGGGCAACGGCAAGGCGATCGACGCACCCGTGCCGGGCAAGACCATCCAGATCCGCGACGCCTGGGAGCAGCAGTCCAACCTGACCTCCATCCGGCGCATCGTTCCCGCAGGGGCTGCATAATGAAGGCGGCGGCATCGACGGAGCTTGCGGCCGCGCTGGGGGCGACCGTCCGGGCGGCCCGGCAGGGCGCGGACCCGCGGCCCGGCAGCGAAAACGGAAACACAGCCGCCGCGTCCTTCGACGCAGTCCTCAACGACGTCCAGGGCGCAGCGGGCAACGGCACCGCGGCAGAGCCTGGCGCCGCTAAGGCTGTACCGGCGGCCGATGACACGGCGGCCGAACTGCCGCAGCCCGACGGCGCCACGGACCCCGCTTCGCTGAGCGGCACCGCTGCGAACACTGTGACGGGGGCCGACGTTGCTTCCGGGACCGCGCCGGGGACCGACGCTGCTTCCGGGACCGCGCCGCGGACCGACGCTGCTTCGTCCGGTATCACCAGCCCCGGGCCGGCCCCGTACGTTCCGGCCCCGTACGTTCCGGCCCCGCACGTTCCAGCCCAGTACGGCACGGCCGAATTCCCGCCGGCCCAGTACGGCACGGCCGAATTCCCGCCGGCCCAGTTTGTCTCCTATACACAACGTGGTCAGGCTGGTCAGGCTGCGCTGCCCGGACAGTCGGCGCAGGCGGTAGCCCCGCCGTCGGACAGCAACGATGGTTCCCGTACTGCCGCACCGGCCATCACTGCGTCCGCGGCCTCGGCGGTCCTTCCCGACGAGTTGTCGGCCGCCGCCGCGCATTCCCCGGCCGTCGCGACCCCGGGATTGCCCGCAACGCGGCGCCAGACTGTGGCCGCAGTCCCCGCTGGGACCATGCCGGACGGTAAGCCGAACGCCGCTGCGGCCTCGCAGACGGCGGGCGCGGTCCCGCTGGCCGGGCCTAAGGCCGCCGCCGGCGGACCGGTCAACCGGCCGGTCAATGGGAACGATCCTGCCCCGACGGCTGCGCCCGTCGACGCCGTGGCCACCGCGCAGGCTACTGTCGCGGCCGCGCCGCTGGCCTCGACTGCCACCGGCGCCGCGGGGACCACCCCTGCGACAGGTCCCGTTCCGGTGCTCAGTGGCCCACCTAAGGCTGCTGCACCTGCCGGGCCAACGCAGGCAGTCCCGGTGCAGGCCGGCGCCACACCTCCGGCCGCCGCCGCGGCACCGGGCGCGGCAGCGGCGGCGCAGACTGCCCAGGGACTTGGGTCTGGTCATGGTGCGTCGCCGGCGGCCACCACCGCGGCCGTGTCCGCGCGGGCGGTCAACGGATCAGACGTCGCCGCCGTCGCTCCCTCCGCGCCCGGACAAGCGCCGACGTCGCTGACCACCTCACCCGGCACGACCCCGTCCGGTCCGGCGCCATCCGGCAGCCCCGGAGCCGGCACCGGATCCTCCGGCAGCATGTCCACCGGAACCGGAACCGGAACCGGAACCGGAACCGGAACCGGAACCGCCCCCGCACACGCCCCCGCACACGCCCCCGCTCCTTTCCACGCCGGCGTCCTGACGGAACCAGTCGCGGCACTGGTGCCCAACGCCACCCAGGCTCGGTCAAATCCGGAAAGCGACGCCCCCGCGGCGGCCGCCTTCCCCGTCCAGCCGACTCTCGCGGCGGCAACCGAGGCCCAGGCCGTGCCCCAGCCGGCTGCCCAGGCCGCTGCGCAGCCGGCGTTCCAGTCGGCGTCCCCGCCGGCGCCCCATTTCGCGGCGCCCCTCCAGTCCCAGCTGGCCAAACCGCTTTTCACCCTCGTGGGGGCACCCCAGGGCCAGCACATCATGACCCTCAAGGTCAGCCCGGAAGATCTCGGTCCGCTCACGGTCCGGGCCCAGATCGACGCCGCGGGCGTCCGGATTGAGCTGTTCGCCCCGGGCGATGCGGGACGTGAAGCCGTCCGCGGAATCCTGCCCGAACTCCGCAGGGAACTCCACGGCGCCGGATTCGCGGCCAGCCTTGACCTCTCAGACCACAACGGTCCCGGTTTCGGGCAACACGGGGCCCAGCACGGCACGGGCCAGGACCGGACGGGGACCGGCGGCCAGTTCGCCACCGGCCGGGACCCCGGCGGCACCGGCTCGGACCCCGGCGGCAGCGGCTCCGGCCCGGGCCACCGGAACGGGCCGCGGCCCGGAAACCGCTGGGATGCGCTGGCCGATGATCAAGCCATACGCACCGCCAGGCTGTTGAACGGCCCCCAGACCACCCTCGACATTCTTGTCTGACACGAAGGAACGCGACTTATGACGATTCAGCCGATCGCATCCCAGCCGGTAACGGCGGCGGGGGAGGCCCCCCAGGCCTCTGCCGTGCGGACCCCCTCGCAGACCATGGATGCCAACGTGTTCATGTCCCTGCTCGTGACGCAGCTCAAGAACCAGAACCCGAGCGCTCCCATGGACACCAACCAGATGATGAGCCAGACCCTTCAGCTCTCCATGATGGAAAAAATGACCGAACTGACCACCAACAGCAAGGAGGGCTTCTCCCTCCAGATGCGGACGGCGGCAGCCCAGCTGATCGGACACTCGGTCGGCTACACCCTCGCGGACGGCACCACCGGGACCGGCGTCGCCAGTTCCGTCAGCTATGCGGGATCGGTTCCGTCCGTCACGATCGGCGACCTTTCCGTTCCCCTCGACTCCATCACCGGGCTTACCGCTCCGGCCGCTTCCTAACCAGTTCTTCACCCGTAGAAAGGCAGTTCCCATGCTCCGCTCGCTGTACTCCGGAATCTCGGGCCTCCGCGCCCACCAGACCATGCTGGACGTTACTGGCAACAACATCGCCAACGTCAACACCGCAGGCTTCAAGGCCTCCTCCACCCAGTTCCAGGACACCCTGTCCCAGCTGCAGCAGGGCGCCACCGGCCCGCAGGCCGCGACCGGCGGCAGCAACCCCGCCCAGATCGGCCTGGGCGTCCGGGTTGCCGGCGTCACCACCAACTTCTCCCAGGGCTCTTCGCAGAGCACCGGCCGGGCCACCGACCTGATGATTTCCGGTGACGGTTTCTTCGTCACCAGCAAGGGCGGCAGCCAGCTCTTCACCCGCGCCGGCGCGTTCAGCCCGGACGCAGCCAACCAGCTGGTAAGCCCCGACGGCGGCATCCTCCAGGGCTGGACGGCCACCAACGGTGTGATCAACGCGGGAGGCCCCGTGGGCGACATTACGCTGAACCCCAACACCATGGTGGCCAAGAAGACCGACTCGGTGACGCTGGACGGAAACCTGCCCAGCGACGCCGTCGACGGCACCAAGTTGGACCGTCTCGTCAAGGTTTACGACGCCGCCGGCACTGAACGCAGCGTGTCAATGACCTTCACCAAGGCCGGAAGCACGTGGAACATCGCGGCCGACGACAACGGCACCACAGCCACCGGGTCGGTGACCTACACGAACGGCAAGCCCACCGCCGGCGGCAACGTCACCGTCAACGGCATCACCATCGATGTCTCCAAGGTTTCCGGCTACGCCGCCATGAGCTCGCTGACCGTCAGCGGCCAGAACGGTGCCCCCGTCGGCAAGCTCGAGTCCTACACGCTGGGCAGCGACGGGTCCCTGGTCGGGTCGTTCAGCAACGGCGTCAAGCAGGTCCTCGCCAAGATCGCCCTCGCCAAGTTCACCAACCCGGGCGGCCTGGAGAAGGCCGGCGGCTCCTCCTACGTCGCAACCGGCAACTCCGGCGGCGTGCAGCTCGGTGCTGCGGGCGACCCCGGCCTTGGCACCCTGACCGGCGGCTCGTTGGAAATGTCGAACGTGGACCTGTCCCAGGAATTCACCAACCTGATCGTTGCGCAGCGCGGTTTCCAGGCCAACGCCCGCATCATCACCACCTCGGATGAGGTTCTCCAGGAACTGACCCAGCTCAAGCGCTGATGAGCGGAATTTCGCTTGTCCCTTAAGGATTCGGGAGACAGCTTCGGGTTTCCGGTATTGCCGGACCCGGAGCTGTCTCCACGGATCACACCCTCAGGGGGCGTTTGCGTTCCGGCGTCCGGCAGCACGTCGTCGCGTTAGCATTGGTCCCAACACGTCTGTCCAGGAGGGCACATGCCGTACATCGTTGACTTCGAGACCGTTTCTACCGTCGGCTTGGAATCTTCCCCCGTCTCCGAGGCCCTCGCCGGGTTGCGCGCCAACGAGGCCCGCTATTACCGGAATAAGTACGGCCACGCCTTCACCGTGAGCCCCGCGGGCGAAGTTCCTGACGTGGTTGACCGGGTGAGCCGCATCCTCCGTGATGAACGCGAGATCGTGATCGGCTCCCGCCCGCTGGAGGCGACCGCCTTCGAAGTCGACGGTTTGCGGATGGCCTATGTTTTTTACGAGTCGGGGCTGTCGGTCAACGTCATGTACAGCATCGAGGACGGCGGGAAGAGAGCGGTGGGGTTCAAACTTGCCGACGGCATGGAAGTTCCGGAGGAATTGGCGCCGCGCTTCAAGTTCGCCCGCCAAAAGTCGAAGCTGGCGGGCGTTATTCGCGGCTCCTACTTCGTGATCAAGGGCGAGTACTGATCGGGCTCACCCCCGCATTTCAGGGTGCGGGACGCAGCCGGGCAATCCGGGAAGTGAGTTTCTGGGATTGGGGTTCCATATTTTCGACGTGATCATTAGCGGCGGCGGCCCGACGGGGATGATGCTTGCCAGCGAGTTGCGGCTGCACGACGTGGACGTGCTCGTGCTGGAGAGGGACGCGGAGCCGAGCCAGGCGGTCCGTTCGCTCGGTCTGCACCCGCGCAGCATCGAGATCATGGACCAGCGCGGGCTGCTGGACCGGTTCCTCGCCCACGGGCAGCAGTATCCCGGCGGCGTGGGTCGCTTCGCCGGGATCGACAAGCCCCGGCCGGTGAACCTGGACACCGCACACGGCTACGTCCTTGGCATCCCCCAGCCGGTCACCGATCGCCTGCTGGCCGAGCGCGCCGGTGAGCTCGGCGCCCAGATCCGCCGCGGCTGCGAGGTGGCAGGGGTCGAGCAGGACAAGGACGCGGTGAGCGTCGAACTCGCTGACGGCACACGGCTGCGCTCGCGCTGGCTGGTCGGCTGCGACGGCGGACGCAGCTTGGTGCGCAGACTGCTCGGCATCGGCTTCCCCGGCGAGCCGGCCAAGACCGAGTGGCTCCTGGGCGAGGTGGCGGTGACCGCGGCGCCGGACCAGCTGGCCGAGGTGGCCGAGGAGGTGCGCAAGACCCACAAGGGGTTCGGCATCGGCCCCGCCGGAAACGGCCTGTACCGCGCCGTCGTGCCCGCGGCGGCCGTGGCCGAGGACCGCTCGGTCCCGCCGACGCTGGAGGAGTTCCGGACGCAGCTGCGGGCGTTCGCAGGCACCGACTTCGGCGTCCACTCACCACGCTCCCTGTCCCGTTTCAGCGACGCCACCCGGCTTGCCGAGCAATACCGGGTGGGCCGCATTCTGCTCGCCGGCGATGCGGCGCACGTCCACCCGCCACTGGGAGGGCAGGGACTGAACCTCGGCATCCAGGACGCCTTCAACCTCGGCTGGAAGCTCGCCGCCGAGGTCAAAGGGTGGGCGCGTGACGGGCTGCTGGACAGTTATTACGCCGAGCGTCACCCGGTCGCCGAAGGCGTGCTGACCATCACCCGCGCCCAGAGCGAGCTGCTGTCCACCGAGCCCGGCCCGCAGGCCGTGCGGCGGCTGCTGAGCGAGCTGATGGACTTCGAGGACGTCAGCCGTTTCCTGGCCGAGAAGATTACCGCGATCGGGGTCCGCTACGACTTCGGCGAAGGACCCGAGCTGCTCGGCAGGCGACTGCGCGACATTCCTCTATCGCGGGGCCGTCTCTACGAACTCACCCGCAAAGGCCGCGGGCTCCTGCTGGACCAGACCGGCGAACTCTCCGTGGCAGGATGGGCGGACCGGATCGACCACGTCGCGGACACCAGCGGGGAACTGGACGCGCCCGGGGTCCTGCTCCGACCGGACGGCCACGTCGCATGGATCGGCGACGACCAGGACGACCTGCTCCGCCACCTGCCGACATGGTTCGGGGCCGCCCTCGAGGGCGCCGGAGACGGTCACGATCGCCGCCCCTGACGTCGTGGCCGCCGTCAGGCAGCCTGCCAGGTCACGGGAAGCTGTTTCGCCCCGTAGACGATCATGCTTTCCATCCGCTCCAACTGCGCGTCGGGGTCCACCGCAAGCCCCGGCAGCCGTGAGAGCACGGCCTCCAGCGCGATCCTGGCCTCCAGCCGCGCCAGGGGCGCCCCCAGACAGAAATGGATGCCCTGCCCGAAGGCGAGGTGGCGGTTGGGTGAGCGTTCGACGTCGAACTCGTCCGGGCTCGGGAACTGCTCCCCGTCGCGGTTCGCCGAGCCGATCCAGGCAATGATCGGCGAGCCTGCCGGGATGGTGCGGCCGCGCACGGTCGTGTCGACGGCTGAGAGCCTGTACATGGACTGGACGGGGGAGCGGTAGCGCAGCACCTCTTCGATGGCGTGCGGGAGCAGGGCAGACTCGGCGACGAGGCGTTCCGCCGTGCCCGGCGACTCGGTGAAGCACAGCACCGCATTGCCGATCAGGTTGGTGGTGGTCTCGTTTCCCGCCACGAGCAACAGGCTGCAGAATCCCAGCAACTCGATGGGACTGAGCTTCTGCCCGTCGATCTCGGCCGCGAGGAGCGCGCTGATCAAATCATTGCCCGGCCGGTGCCGCCGCTCCTCGATCATGCCCATGAAGTACTCCGCCATTTCCCGGTTGGCTGCCGTGTGGACGGAATCGTCGGCGCCCGGGCGGGTCTGGCTCACGATCACGTCGGACCACAGCTTGAACCGGTCCCGGTCAGAGGCCGGAATGCCCATGAGTTCGGCGATCACGATCACCGGAAGCGGATAGGCGAGCTGTTCGATCAGGTCCGTGGCGCCGCCGGCCACCACCGGCTCCAGCAACTCGTCGGTCAGTTCCGAGATGCGCGGGGCAAGCGCTTCGACTGCCCGCGGCGTGAACGCCTGCGTCACGAGCGAACGCAACTGGCGGTGCCGCGGCGGGTCCGTGTTGACCAGGCTGGCGGCGAAGAGCTGGCCCGTTTCGGAGGGGTTGTCCCCGCCCATCCGGGAAGAAAAAGTGGCGTGCTCGGACAGGACCCGCTGCACGTCGTCGTAGCGGAACACGTGCCAGACGCCCGTGTCCGGGTCCTGGAAAACGGGTTCACTGTCCCGCATGGCTGCGTAGCGGGGAAACGGGTTCAACGGCTGCTCAAAATCCGGAAATGGCGCCATGGCTGGCCTTCCTGATGAGGCGGGCGGCCGTCGTTTCCTGGCACTGGGCCAACTGCACGGGACGAACTGCGGTGGAGCAGACGTCCAACGGGGCGGGCCGGGTGGCCCCGTCAGATCCCACCCTAATACCGCGCGGCGGCCTTGGCACGGGGAATGTTGCTGCGCCGGCCGCCCCCGGGCACCGGCACGTTGACAAGGCGCCTGACGGCGGCGCCTAACGAAGGGGCCCCGGCTGCCGACAGTACGGAGGAGAACACCCTTCCCCTCACAGAGCAGAATCGGCCCATGATCGTCGTCACACGCCTCAACGGAACGCGCTTCGCGGTCAATCCGGACCTCATTGAACGCATCCACGAGAGCCCGGATACGCACTTGGTGACGCTCGACGGCGCCGCCTACGTGGTGCTCGAAAGCCTCGCCGAAGTGGTCGAGCTGATCGCGGAGTACCGGGCTTACATCCTGAGCAAAGCCCGGGACTTTCCGGCCATCACCGGCTATCCCCTCAGCCTGGTCCGGACTGAAGACCCGGACGACGACCCCTACGACGACGGCGCCGGTCCCACGGCGCCCGCGCAACCCAGAAAGTAACGATGGATCCCGCAACAGTCATCGGACTGCTCCTCGCCTTTGGCTCCGTTATCGCCATGGTGTCGCTCGAGGGCGCCAGCCTGTCGGCGTTGCTCCTCCCGGCCCCCATGATCCTGGTCTTCGGCGCCACGCTCGCCGTCGGGATCGCCGGAAACACCCTCAAAGACGTCGTCCAGGCCTTCAAAGCCCTCCCCAAGATGTTCCTCGGCAAAACCGCCAAGCCGCAGGAAAGCATTGACCAGATGGTCCGCTTCGCCGAAAAGGCGCGCAGCGAGGGCCTGCTGTCCCTGGAAGAGGAAGCGGCCAGCGTCAAGGACCCCTTCCTTGCCCGTGCCCTGCAGAACATCGCCGACGGCACCGACGCCGAGGACCTCCGGATGCTCATGGAGGACGAGATCGACTCCAAGTCCCGGAGCGATCACGCCAACTCCAAATTCTTCGCGAGTCTCGGCGGCTATGCCCCCACCGTGGGCATCATCGGCACCGTGGTATCCCTGACCCACGTCCTGGAAAACCTCTCCACCCCGGACCACCTCGGCCCGATGATCGCGGCAGCCTTCGTCGCCACCCTGTGGGGCCTGCTGTCCGCCAACTTCATCTGGCTTCCCTTCAGCGCCCGGATGGCCCGGCTCTCGGAACTGGACATCGAACGGATGACGCTGCTCATGGAAGGCATGCTGTCGGTCCAGTCCGGTGCCCAGCCGCTTCTGCTGGCCGAACGGCTCCGCGCCATGGTCCCCGAGCACCAGCTCAAGAGCTCCGGCAAGAAGGCCGGCGCTGACAAGTCCGACAGGATGGACGAGGCAGCGTGAGCCCCAGGCGGCGCGGGCGGAAGAAGCCGGAAGAACACCACGTCGACGAACGCTGGATGGCGTCCTACATGGACATGGTCACCGTGCTGATGTGCATGTTCATCGTCCTGTTCGCGATGTCCACGGTGGACGCCAACAAGTTTGAAAAGCTTCGCAACTCCCTGGCCACGGGATTCGGCGCAGTCGCGACGGAAACGGTGGATACGGCGTCGGGCACAGTGGTGCCGCCGGAACTCGTGAAAGAGGACCTCGAGGCGTTCGCCGCCGTCAAGGGCGCGGCCACCGCATCCCCCGAGAACATGGCTGAAGCGATCAAGGAAGTGGACAAACTCAAGGCGCTGCAGCAGAAAATGCAGGCAGGCCTGGCGGCAGCCGGGCTGAGCGAGAACGTCGAGTTCCAGATCGACCAGCGCGGCCTGACGGTCAAACTCGTCGGATCGCAGGCTTTCTTCGAACCTGACCGGCCCGAGCTCACCTCCCGGGCCTCCCGGGTGCTGCAGGTCATCTCACCGGTCCTCAAACCGGCCGGCATGGAAATCATGGTCGAGGGCCACGCCGCGAACGGGATCACGGCCTACCCCTCGACGTGGGAACTGTCCTCGGCGCGCGCCGTCAATGTCCTGCGGTACATGGTGGACCGAGGCGGCATAGCCCCCGGCACGATCGGTGCCGTCGCGTTCGGTTCTGCCCGCCAGGTCAACGACGACTCCACGCCGGCGCTCATGGAGCGAAACCGCCGGGTGGACATCGTGGTCATTTCCGACAAGCCCGACGTCGTCCGGGCACTGATTCCGGAGGCCTTGAAACTCAGCGAGAAGTAGCCGTTCGGGGCTACGGCGGACTGTCCGCGTTCCGTGCCTGTTTTCCTTGGCTGTGTTTTGCCTCCTGTGTCTTGCCGCATTTTGCCTCTGTGTTTTGCCTAAGGCGTTCTGCTTACGCCACGAGTTCCCTTGCCGATAGTGGCAACCGTGAGTGTTCTGGATGAGCGGGAAGTGGCACGGGAGCGGACCGTCAGCGTCTATGACTTCCGCCGTCCTGCGACGCTCGCGCGCGAACACAGCCGGGTGCTGGAGCTCGCCTTCGAAACCTTCGCCCGCCAGTGGGGCACCCAGCTCACCGCCAAGGTCCGCGTCAAGTCCGTGGTGCGCCTGGAAGACGTCAGCATGCTCAGCTACGACGAGTACGCCGCCTCGCTGCCCGCCGTCACCGCCATGGTCCTGTGCACCGTGGAGGCCCACGATTCCAAGCTCGTGGTGCAGTTCCCCGGCCCGGCCGCCCTCGGCTGGGTCAACCGCATGCTCGGCGCCACCAACGATTCGCCCATGCCGGACCGCAAGTTCACCCAGATCGAGCAGGCGCTGATCAAGGGCCTGATGGACGAGGCCCTCGAAGACCTCGGCTATTCCCTGGGCCCGCTGCTCAGCGAGGCCGTCCGGGTGGACACCATCCAATACAACTCCCAGTTCGCCCAGGCCGCCGCACCCAGCGAACTGATGATCGTTGCCTCCTTCACCATGAGCGTCGGCGACGTCAACGCGCCCGCCACCCTGGCCGTTCCGGCCGGAATCCTGCTGGGACGGCTCAAGAAGGTCAACCCGACCGACTCCCGCGAAGACGCGGCCGCCCGCGTCAGCGCCCAACTGGAGCAGGTCCCGGTGGAACTGTCCGTACGGCTCTCGACGTCGTTCGTTACCCCGAGCCAGGTCCTGGGTCTCGCAGTCGGTGACGTCCTGACACTGCCGCACCTGGAGAACCGGCCCTTTGACCTCACCCTGGACGGAACCCGGCTGGCCACTGCCGCCCCGGCCCGCAACGGCTCCCGCGCGGCCGCAGTAATTGTCACAATCGAGGAGAACCAACGATGAGCATCACCCTGACCAAGCACGAAATGTCGGCGGAACGGCTCGTCGAGGAGCTCCCGAGCCCGGTGGCCCTGAAGGTTGTCGCGCTGGTGCCTGCCCGGTCCGCGGCGGCCTACGCCCGGCAGGCGGTCACGGCGACCTTCGTCGGCGCGGTGACCGCCGACCTCGCCCTCATGCTCAGCGACCGCACCTTCCTTGACGAGGCCGCCGGCGCGGGGTCCCAGCTGGGCCACGTCTCCGTGACCGACGTGCTGCGCCCCGCGATGGAAAGCGCCAGCTCAGTCTTCGGGGCCGGTGTCCTGTCCGACCTGCGTGAATCCGACGTCTCAGGGCTCCTCTCGGATCCCGACACGGCCGTCTTTGAACTCTCCGACGGCAGCAACGCTGCGGCCTGGTTCGCCGTCCGGCTCCGCGAACACAGCAACAGCCAGGAACGCGGCGGGGACCTGTTCGCCGGCGGGGACACCGTGGCCGGCCGGCTCGGCCGGATCAACAACATTGAAATGGCCCTGACCGTGGAGATCGGACGCACCCGGATGTCGGTCCGGGACGTCCTGTCGCTGGAACCGGGCAAGATCATCGAACTGGACCGCTCCGCCGGCGCCCCGGCCGACGTCCTGCTCAACGGCCGCCTGATCGCGCACGGCGAAGTCGTGGTCCTCGACCAGGACTACGCGGTGCGGATCACCCGGATCCTCGACGTGGCCGAGGGGCTCAGCTGAATGGACGCACTGATCCTCGGGCTGCGGGTAGTCGTGGCCCTGGGCGCGGTGCTTGGCCTCATGTGGTTCCTGCAGCACCGGCTGGGCAAGGGCACCGGACGGCGCCGGGCTGACCGCGCCTTGACCATCGTCAGCCGGCAGAGCCTCGGACAAAAAGCCTCCGTGGTGGTGGTCGACGCCGCCGGGCAGCGCTTCCTCCTGGGCGTGACCGAGCACGCCGTCAACGTCCTGCACACCGGGGACATCCCGCCCGAACCCGAAGAAGTCGCGGTCCCCGGCACCAGCCGCGGCCTGGGCGATTTCGCCCGGATGCTCGCTGACGCCAGCCCGCTCGCCGGCAACCACTTCAGCAGCCAGCCGGCCATGCCGGCAGGTGATGCCGCCGCTGACGGCGACGATTTTGCGGACGGTGTCGACGCCGACGATTTCGCCGACGGTCAGAACGGTGTCCGGGAGTTGCCGCCGTCCCGCCGCAGCTCCCTTCACCGGGGCTCCGCGGCCCGCGGCCACGCCGGCCGCGGCAGCGCCGGCGGGTCGGCCCATCCGCCGCTGCACGGCTCCATCCTGGCCGGCTCCACCTGGAAGCAGGCTGCCGCCGCGCTCAGGAGCGGACGCCGCAATTGATCTTCCCGCTCCCCACCAGCACCACCCGCCCGCGAACAGCTGGCGCAAGACCCCTCAGGCTCCTGGCCCTGGGGCTCGCCGCCGTGCTCTTTGCCGTCCTCCTGCTGTGGCTCAATGCCTCGGCAGGCCACGCCGCACCGATCGACCCTGTTGCACCGGTGCCCCCGGCCGACCCTGCCAATCCCGACGGCGGGAACATCAACATCCAGATCAACGGGATGGACGGGAAACCTTCCTCCGCTGTCCTGACCCTGATCAGCATCACCCTCCTGGCCGTTGCGCCCTCGCTGTTGCTGATGATGACGTCCTTCACCAAGATCTTTGTGGTCCTGGCAATGACCCGCAACGCGCTGTCCCTGCCCTCCATCCCGCCGAACCAGGTCCTGGCCGGGCTGGCTCTGTTCCTCTCGATCTTTGTGATGTGGCCCGTCATCAACGAGATGAACACCCTCGGCGTCCAGCCCTACCTCAACGGCACACTGGACTTCAACGGTGCCGTCAGCGCCGCATCGGGTCCGCTGCAGCACTTCATGCTCGCCCACACGCGCGAGGAGGACATCGCCCTGATGTCCCGTGCCGCCGGAGCCGAGAACCCGGCCACGCCTGAGGCCGTGCCGCTGCAGACCCTCATCCCGGCGTTCATGATCTCCGAACTCCGTGCCGCGTTCATCATCGGCTTCGTCATCTTCATCCCGTTCCTCGTGATTGACCTCGTGGTGTCCGCGGCCCTGATGTCCATGGGCATGATGATGCTCCCGCCCGTCATGATCTCGCTGCCCTTCAAGATCCTGCTCTTCGTGCTCGTGGACGGCTGGGGCCTGATCATCACCGCGCTCATCCAGAGCTATGCGGGTTCAGGATGAACGCCAACGCGGTCCTGGACATCTGCCTCCAGGCCATGATCGTGGCCGCCAAGCTCTCCGCGCCCGTGCTGGTCACGGCGCTGGTGGTGGGCCTGGCCATCTCCCTGCTGCAGTCCATCACGCAGCTGCAGGAAGCCACGCTGTCCTTCGTGCCGAAGGCTGCCGCGGTGGCCGTGGCCCTGATTGTCTGCGGACACTGGATGATCTCGGAGATGGTGGGCTTCACCAACGACCTCTTCGCGAAGATTCCGTCCCTGCTCGGAGGCCTGTGAGGTGGGCATCCCCATCGACCCGGCCTGGCTTGAAGTCCTGCTGCTGGCTACGGTCCGGATGACCGCCTTCCTGGTCGTGGCACCGCCCTTCTCGCACCACGCCATTCCGGGGCGCGTCAAAGCCATGCTGGGGCTGGGCCTGGGCCTGGCGGTGACGCAGCGCCTGGCCGGCGGCTACATGCCCCGGGACACCGCCGGGTTCGTCACCGGTGTGGTCCTGGAGCTCGTCACCGGGCTGGTCCTGGGCTTCCTGGTCCTCGTCATCTTTTCCGCCATCCAGTCCGCCGGCAGCCTGATCGACCTTTTCAGCGGGTTCCAGATGGCCCAGGCCTACGACCCCCAAATGATGGTCAACGGCGCACAGTTCACCCGTCTCCTGCAAATGGCGGCGCTGGCCCTGCTCTTCGCCTCCGACGGCTACCAGCTCGTCATCACCGGCCTCACCGGCAGCTTTGCCGCCCTGCCGCTGGCCGGGGGGATCGACCTGGCCCAGCCGGTGCAGGCCATGATCGCGGCGGTGTCCGGCATGTTCCTTGCCGCCGTGCAGATCGCCGGCCCCCTCCTGGTGGTCCTGTTCCTTGCCGACGTCGGGCTCGGCCTGCTGACCCGCGTGGCCCCGGCGCTGAATGCCTTCTCCCTCGGCTTCCCGCTGAAAATCCTGCTCACCCTGACGCTGGCCGGATTCATGTTCCTGGCCCTGCCCCGACTCGTTTCCAGCCTCGCCGGGCAGGCGGCCAAAGCCGTACTGGGGGTGGGCTGATGGCGGATTCACAGGAAAAGACCGAGCAAGCCACCGAGAAACGCATGCGGGAGGTCCGCTCCAAGGGCCAGCTGTCCCGTTCCCAGGACCTCACCGCCTGGCTCGGCGTCGGCGCCGCCGCGCTGATGCTGCCCAGCACGGTGGACCGGGCCGCCAACGCCGCCACGGACCAGCTCTTCAGCATCCGCGGGATCGTGTCCGCCCCGGACCCCGGCAAAGCCGTCCGGGCGCTGGAAGCCGGCTTCGCGTCCATCGCCGGGATCGTCGGCCCCCTGCTGGTCGTCGTGTTCCTGGCCGTCCTCGCCGGCTCGGCCCTCCAGGGCGGTGTCCACCTGAAGAAATTCAGGCTCGAATTCGAACACTTCAACCTGCTCGCCGGGATCAAGCGGCTGTTCGGCGCGCAGGCCGTGTGGGGCGGCCTCAAGGCGCTGCTCAAGGCAAGCGTCGTGGGGCTGGTGCTCTACACCGTCGTGCAGGGACTGGTTCCGGTGCTGCTGACCGCCGGTGGACTGCCCGTCGCCGGGGTAGTGCAGGCCGCCGCCGGCGGGATAGCCGCCCTGGTCCAGTTCGCGGTGGCCGCCGGCATCGTTCTGGCCGCGGCCGACTTCTTCGTCGTGATGCGGCGCAACCGCAAGAAGACGCGGATGTCCAAGAAGGAAATCCAGGACGAAAACAAGAACAGCGAGGGCGATCCGCTGATCCGGTCCCAACGCCGGGCGCGCCAGATGGCCATGAGCCGCAACCGCATGATCGCGGCGATCGGGGACGCCGACGTCGTCCTGGTCAACCCCACGCACGTGGCGGTGGCCCTGAAATACGAGCCCGGAAAATCCGCACCCCGCGTCGTTGCCAAGGGCGCCGGCCACGTGGCTGCGAGGATCAGGGAAGAAGCCGAGGAAAAGAACGTGCCCATGGTCCAGGACATCCCGCTGGCCAGGGCCCTCCACGGGGCCTGTGAGCTGGGGGACGAGATCCCGGTGGACTTCTACCGGGCGGTGGCCGGCGTCCTCGCGTTCGTCATGGCACTCAAGGCCCGGGGCGCCGCTGCCGGGATGCACCGCATGACCACCACGGTGGCCACCATATGAAACACGGCAGGCTCCACAGCGTGCAACACGGCACGAAATCTTCGGGAATCAGCGTCTGTGAAAGGACAGCACCATGAACAACAGGCTGAACCGGCTGGTGGTGCCCATCGGCATCGTGGGGATCGTGCTCCTGCTGGTGGTTCCCGTTCCCGCGCCGCTGCTCGACTTCCTCATCGTCTGCAACATCCTGCTGGCACTGCTGGTCCTGCTGACCAGCATGTTCGTCAAAAAACCGCTGGATTTCTCGGTGTTCCCGTCCCTGCTGCTGGTGGCCACGCTGTTCCGGCTCGGCCTCAACGTCGCCTCAACCCGCCTGGTCCTGGGCAACGGATACGCCGGGCAGGTCATTGAAGCCTTCGGCAAGGTGACGGTCGGCGGCTCCATGATCATCGGCGCCGTCGTGTTCCTCATCCTCGTGGTGATCCAGTTCGTCGTGGTCACCAAGGGCGCCGAGCGCGTGGCCGAGGTGGGCGCGCGCTTCACCCTCGACGCCATGCCCGGCAAGCAGATGGCGATCGACGCCGACCTCAACGCCGGCCTCCTCACCGACACCCAGGCCCGGGAGCGGCGGGCCGAAGTCTCTGCCGAGGCCGACTTCTACGGTGCCATGGACGGCGCCTCGAAGTTCGTCAAGGGCGACGCCATCGCGGGCATCATCATTATCATCATCAACTTCGTCGGCGGCATCGCCATCGGCATGGTCCAGCGTGGCCTGGAAATCGGCGACGCCCTGAACACCTACGGCCTGCTGACCATGGGCGACGGGCTCGTCACCCAGATCCCGGCACTGCTCATGGCCGTCTCCACCGGCATGATCGTGACCCGGTCCAACGCCGAGTCCGACATGGGGCGGACGGCCTCCACCCAGCTGCTGCAGTCACCGAACGCCCTCATGATCGCCGGCGTCGCCGCCGTCGCCATGGCACTGATCCCCGGTATGCCCCCGATTCCGTTCGTCGTCGTAGGCGCCGGCCTGTTCATCGCCTCCCGCCGGACCGCGGCAAGCCAACAGCTGGCGGAAACGGCCCGGGAGGCTGAGTCGACCGCGCTGAACTTCCCGGAACAGGATCCGAACGAGAAACTGCTGGAAGACATGCGCATCCACCCCGTGGAGATCCTGCTCGCACCTGACCTCGTGGATATGGTCTCCGGCGCCTCCGATGACCTCCTGGCCCGGGTCCGGTCCCTGCGGCACAAGATCGCCATGGAACTTGGCCTGGTCATCCCGCCGGTGCGCACCCGGGACAGTGTGGACCTGCCGCCGGCGACCTACGCCATCCGGATTGCCGGCGTGGAAGCCGGCCGCGGCACGGCCCCCAGCGGCCAGATGCTCGCCCTGGGCGAGAACCTGGACTCGCTCCCGGGCCCGGCGATGATCGAACCCGTGTTTGGGCTCGCCGGGAAATGGATTCCGGGGGAGATGCGCCACAACGCCGAAATGACAGGTGCCACAGTGATCGACCGGGTCTCCGTCCTGGTCACCCACCTGTCCTCGATCGTCGCGGCGAACGCTGCCCGGCTGCTGTCCCGCGAGGACGTCCGGGTGCTGACCGAGGGCGTGCGCAAGCAGAGCCCCTCCGCCGTCGACGAACTGACCCCGGCCCTGCTCTCCCTCGCCGAGCTGCAGCGCGTCCTCCAGGGCCTGCTGGATGAGCAGGTGCCCATCAACGACCTCGCCCGGATCTATGAGGCCCTCACGCTCCGCGCCAAGATTTCCACGGATCCGGAATCGCTTGTGGAAGCCGCCCGGCAGGCCCTGGGCCCGGCCCTCACGGCCAAATTCATGGACGGCGAGGTGCTCAACGTCATCATGATCGACCCCGTCCTGGAACAACACATGCTCGAGGACATGCGGCCCGCGGAGGGCGGCAGCCAGATCGTCATGGGGCAGGAACGGCTCGACGCCGTGCTGCGCTCGGTGCGGTCGGCTGTCGACGCCGCGGCCGCCGCCAACCGCCAGGCCGTGCTTGTCTGTGCACCCGCGCTCCGGCCCGCCATCTACCGCCTCGTCGGGGCTCAGCCGGGATCCGTGCCCGTGTTGTCCTACCGCGAGGTGACCTCCGCCAACGTCCGGATCGAAACAGTAGGAGTGGTGCGCCATGCCGAACCGCTATCGGCTTAAGGGAGCCTCGCTCGAGGAAATCCGCCGCAAGGCGGAACAGCTGTACGGTCCGGCGGCCCGGATCGTGTCCGCCGAACGCGTCAGCAGCCCCGGAATCGCCGGCCTCTTCGCCCAGGACCGCTACGAGGCCATGATCGAGCTCCAGTCCAAACACGAGGTCGTCACCGGCGAGGTAGTGCCTGACGCCGACATCCTGGCCGGGGCCGATTCCGGCCCGGCGACTGGTGGTCCCGCCGGGGAGACCGCCGCCGGGGTGGCTACCGCGGGCACTGTTCCGGGCACTGTTCCGGGCGCCGGGACCCCCGCCGGGAAGTACGACGCCGGAGCCGCGGCGGCAGCACCGGCCCCGCCGGCGGCCCGGACCGCAGCGCAGGCGGGCCCGGCCGGAGGGCCGGCACGGCCCGCCGCCCCGACCCATCACCTGCAGGGCGCCGCCATCGCCGCACTCCTGGAGGAGGCGGACGCCGCCGAGCTGAGCCTGCACCGGCCCGCTCCTGCCGGTGTGTCCACCGAATCGCGGGACTTCGCCGAGCTGCTGGAACAGCTCGGTACCGGGCTCCGGACCCCCACAGATCCGCCCGCCGCAGCGCCCGCCGCCGCCGTCGGGAGCCCCGCGCACCCGGCCGCCGTCGCGCCGGGCAACGCTGCGGGTGCCCCGGCTCCGGCTCCGCTGACCGGCGTCGGCGATCTCGTGCTCCTGATCGGGCTGGGGGAGGACGCGATGGATACCGCCCTGGCCATGTCCATGGCCTCCGGAGGTGCCGATGTGCGCACCGCCGGTGAGCTCTCCGCCTATGGCCACCTGCACGTCGACGGACGCCAAAGTGCCACGGCCGCGCGCGCCCATGCCGTGGTGACGGAGCGCACCGTCCTGGTGGCGTTCGGACTGGGCAAAGCCCGCAACGCCCTGGCCCGGGTGCCGTCCGTGGCGGCGCTCTCCGCCGACCAGGTCTGGGTTGTGGTCGATGCCGGACGCAAGCACGAGGACACGGCGCGCTGGGTCGGCGTGCTGTCCGCCCAGCTCAACGTGACCGCGGTGGCGGTGGTCGGCGCCTCGGAGACCGGGTCGCCTGAAAGCGTCAATGGCCTGGGACTGCCCGTGGGCTGGATCGACGGGCGCCCCGCCGGGCCCGAACCGACATGGCAGAACCGGCGGGAATCGTACGATGCTCCCCGGACTGAAGGGTAGATTGAGAGGATGCTGGTACTTACACGCAAGCCGGGCGAACAGATCATGATCGGCGACGGCATCGTCATCACTGTTCTGGAAGGCCGCGGCGACGGTGTTCGGATAGGCATTGAGGCGCCCCGCGGTGTGCCGATCCAGCGCCGGGAAGTCATCGAAGCCATAGCGGCGGCGAACCTCGCGGCGGCGGAAGCGGGCCCGGACGCCGAGGAAGCGCTGCGCGGCCTCATGCCGCCGCGCGCCACTCCCGCCGACGGCTGAGGACCCGCACCGGATCAGACATGGTCCCCGCCGAGATACTGGGCCAGGAGCGGCTGGGCTGAACGCCGGAGCACGGCGAGGGACCGCTCCAGGTTTCCTCCCATGGTCAGCTGGTCCAGAAGCCCGGCCGTGCCCGCCGGGCCGGCGCGTCCCGGCATCGGGAGGCTCCGCAGCGCGTCCTCATTCACGCTGGAAGCCTCGCCCAGCCGGGCCAGGAGTGCGTGCAGGGCGTCCAGATGCTCGCGCAGGATCTCGGGCCATGGCCCGGCGGGCGCGGCCGCAATCAGTTCGACGAGCGTGGTCTGTGCCGGCAGGCCCCATTGGGCCGCCACGGCAGCAGACTCGACGCTCCGGGCCAGGGCTTCGAAGCGCAGGCGGTCCAGCACGGTTTCAATCTCGGAGGCCATGAAGCTCAGCCATTCCAGATTCCCGGCCACGACGTGCAGGCGCTGCGTTTCCAGCCTGAAGAGGAGTAGCTCCAGCTGCCGCCGCTCCTGCCACAGTGCCGCGGAGAGATCACTTGCGCTCATGTGCCCCATTCTCTTTCCGCCCCGTGAATCACAGCTTCGGGGCGGTCACCGCATTTTTCGCACAGCTTTTCCCTGAGGGTACACGCAGATCTTGGAACAGGTGATAGGTTTCCTCCATGGGTGCTGCGCCCTACTTGCGAACGCTGACTCCAATGGGGGGAGCACCGGTCGGTTTTGGGTGCGGCTCTCGGCGTTTTAAGGGTCGAGGACCCTTCGGATCCGGTCTCATGGGGGGACACAGTATTGAATCGCGTGGAACGCAACGAGATGGTCACGCAGCACCTTCCGCTGGTGGGGTATCTCGTCTCAGATTTGTGCTCGAAGGCGTCACACCTTTCTCGCGATGACTTGGCGTCAGCCGGCGCTATTGCCTTGATTACCTCGGCCGATTCGTTCGATCCAGGCCTCGGGGTGCCGTTCGGCGCTTTCGCGCGCCGGCGTATCCTTGGCGCCTTCGCAGACGAGATGCGGGCCAGCGACTGGGCCACCCGATCCGCCCGCCGCCGGATCAAGGAAACCATGTCCGTGCAGGAAACCCTGGCGTCCGCCCTGGGCCGCACCCCCACAGTGGACGAGATCGCCTCTGCCCTGGGCGTCCAGCAGAGCGTTGTGGAGGCCGCGCTCGCGGATGCCTCGCGCACATTGACGCCCCTCGACGAGGCCGTGGTGGACACCCTGGCCGCCGAAACCCTCACCCCGGAACACTCCGTGCTCGCGGACGAACGGCTCCAGTACCTTCGGGCCGCCGTGAAATCCCTTCCGGAACGGATGCGCTACGTGGTGGAGGAGATCTATTTCGGAGACCGCACGGTCAAAGACCTGGCCGCGGAACTCGGATCCACGCACGCAGCGGTGTCCCAGCAGCGTTCGGAAGCCATCCGGCTCATGCGCGACGGCCTGAGCGCCCACTACGCCGACGACCCCGAGCAGCCGTTCCAGCCCCAGTCCAGGATTACCCCGAGGCGGCGCAACGACTACCTCACCCAGCTGTCCGAATCCACCTCCGGCGGCATCACACGGGCCGTGTTCCCGCGTGGGCCCATCCTCAACGAGGCCGTCTAAACCGCCCCCAAAACGGTTAGTAAGCCGACTTAGTAAGCTGACCGAGAAATTCCTCCCAGAAGCATCGCGGCCCGGCGCCGCGCTGCGGTAGCGTCGGAAGCATCGGCCGGGGTGCCAGCAATGGCATGCGCGGCCCGCACGGCACCGGTTCTATCGAGGAGGATTCATGAAAGCATCACCAACATTGACGACCAACCTGCAGGCAGTACTGGTGGACCTGATCGAACTCCACGTTCAGGGCAAGCAGGCACACTGGAACATCGTCGGGACCAACTTCAGGGACCTTCACCTCCAGCTGGATGAAATCATCGACGCCGCCCGGGGATTCGCGGATGACCTTGCCGAGCGCATGCGTGCCCTCCACGCCCTCCCGGACGGCCGAAGCTCCACGGTTTCCAAGTCCACCGCACTGGCCGAGTTCCCGAAGGGCCTGATCAACACGAAGGACGCCATCGAGCGGATTGTCGCCGCGCTTGAGGCGGCCGTCGGCACCATGCGCAAGGTCCATGACGAAGTGGACGAGGAAGATCCCACCACCGCGGATCTGCTGCACGAGTTCATCGCCAAGTTTGAGCAGTACGCCTGGATGGTGAATGCCGAGACCATGCGGGCCACCGCCAGCGTGACCACCCCGGACAGCAAGTAGGGACCGGCTCCCACCAGCCCCCAAGAAACAGCAGCGTCCGGCGCCGGGAGGATACCCGGCGCCGGACGCTGCTGTTTAAGTGCTGGAACCCCTTGACGCTGACGACGGCGTGACGCTGACGGCGGCCGCTGAGCCCTATTGGGCCTTCGGCACCGACCGCAGGACGACGGCGGCCAGGACGCAGGCCCCGGACATCAGGACCAGTGCAATGGACGCAGTGACGTGCACGCCCGAGTCGAAGGCGGTGCGCGCGGCCGCCGTCACCGCCTCGGCCAGGGGCGCCGGAAGCATCCGGGCCAGATCCACAGCGCCGGCCAGGGTTTCACCGGCCTGGCTGGTGGCCGCCGCCGGGGCGAGTTCGGACACGCCCGCGGGAAGCCGGAGGTTGCCCTGGTAGGAGGCCGTCAGGATTGAGCCGAGAATCGCCGTACCCAGCAGGGACCCCACTTCGTAGCCCGTCTCAGAGATAGCGGCGGCTGCCCCTGCCTTGTCGGCGGGCGCCGCACCCAGGATCAGGTCATTGGAGATCGTCTCCGCGGCCCCCACCCCCAGGCAGAGCACCAGCAGGGCGGCAAGGAGCAGCGACGGGCCCTGGCTGTGGTCGCCGAATGCCACCACGAAATAGCCCGCCGCGCTCAGCAGCAGGCCGCCGGCCACCACAAAGCCGGGCCGCACCTTGCGCACCAGCGGGACCACGAGCAGCCCCGCTACAACCGTGGCGATGAGGGCCGGGACCATGGCGACGCCGGAGGCCGAGGGAGACTGGCCCTCCAGCAGCTGCAGGTGCTGGGCCAGGAAGAGAATGAAGCCGTTGAAGGAGAACAGTGCCAGGACGTTGGCCACAATGGCCGTACTGAAGATCCGGTTGCCAAACAGGCTGACGTCGAGCATCGGCGCGGTGCTGTGGTCTGTCCTGTGGATACGGGCAAGCGCGCGTTGCCGCCGGATGAACACATAGCCCATGAGCAGGCTGGTTCCGATGCTCGCGAAGGCCTCGGGAGCCGGCCCGTGGCTGGCAAGGGCTTTGATCCCGTAGACCACCGGCACCATGACCAGCAGGGACAGGGCAATGCTGGGCACGTCCACCCGGCCCGGCTTCGGATCGCGGGATTCCGGGATCAGGGCCGGCCCGAGCAGCAGCAGCGGCAGGATGATCGGCACGGCGACCAGCAGGACGGCGCCCCACCAGAAGTGTTCCACCAGCCAGCCGCCGACAATCGGGCCGAGGGCGGCGCCGCCGGAGAAGCCGGCGGCCCAGATCGCCACCGCCAGCCTGCGCCGGTTGGGCTGCGGAAAGATGTTCCGGATCAGCGACAGCGTGGATGGCATCAGCATGGCGCCGAACAGGCCAAGCCCGGCGCGGCCGGCGATCAGCCATTCCGCACTCGGCGCGAACGCCGTCACGGCGGACACCGCGGCAAAGCCTGCGCTGCCCACGAACAGCAGCCGGCGCCGGCCGATCCTGTCGCCCAGGGAACCCATCGCGACCAGGAGTCCGGCCAGGACCAGGGGGTAGGCGTCGACGATCCAGAGCAGTTCGACGCCGGAGGCGGTCAGGCTGCTGGCGATGGCCGGCAGGGCGAACGTGAGCGCGGTGTTGTCCACGGCCACGAGCAGGACGGGGAACATCAGCAGGGCCAGCGCCACCCAGTCACGCCACGGTGCCCGGGGCCCGGTGGCCGCAGGAGTGCTGGTGGCTACGGTGATCGATGAAATGCTCATAAGGATAACTGTACCGTCTGGACGGTACAGTTAAGAAATGCGCGCGCGGACAGGCATGATGGGAGGCATGCCCAGGAAACCCGTCGCCCGCGAGGCCGTCCTCGATGCCTTCGAATCCCTGCTCATCGAAGTCGGTGAACGCGCCGCGACGCTGGACGCCGTCGCGCGCCGGGCCGGCGTCTCCAAGGGCGGCCTGCTCTACCATTTTCCGACGAAAGAGGCCATGATCGCGGTCCTGCTGGAACGGCTGGACCGGCTCCTGGCTGCCGATGTTGCGGCCATGGCGGCAGCCCCGGAAGGGGCGGCGGCGTACTTCATCAAGTCCTCGGTGTGGGCGGACACGCCCATGGACCGGGTCTTCGTGGCGGCCACGCGGCTCGCCGAGGTGGCGCACGGGGAAACGCTCCGCCGCTTCGCCGCCGGCCAGGCGAGCTGGCTGGAACTGCTGGCGGCCGACGTCGGGCCCGCCATGGCGAAGGCCGTCCTGTGCATGGGGGACGGGCTGTACTTCAACGCCATGCTGGCGCGGGGTCCCGGCGGGCCGCCGCCGGAAGTCGAGGCGGACGTCCAGAGCCTCCTGGCCGCCGTCGAGCGCCTGCGCGGCTGAAGCCCACACCCACCCCCTCCGACCCCCTACTCCCCGCCGACCCCCTACTCCCCGCCGAATTCGCCGGAAGCGTTCGAGTACGCCGGAAAGTTGCGGCGACTCCGGGCGTTTCCGGCGAGTTCGCGCCGCCGGATTCGCCACCGGGTGGCTCGTGGCCCGTAACCTGGGTCCGCCGCCGGGAGGGAGTTTGCGGACGCGCGCCCGGCATAGGACAATGAGAGCTGTGACTGTAGTCACCCCCGATTGAACACCTAATTAAATACGCCTTTGATCTGCGGCGGGAGAGTCCTGCAAGTAGGTACAAGCAGGCGCCGTAGGAGCAAACCCTCCCCAGGAATCTCTCAGGCCCATGTACCGCCGCGGCAAGGCATCTCTGGAAAGTAGCAGGCGTGTCCCGGACATGCTGTGCTCACCGACGGTGCAAGCGGAGCCCTGAAACGCGGGCTGCGCGGAAACTCTCAGGTCCAATACAGAGCGGGGAGGAACCCGAATCAATGTGGCGTACCCTGCGCCGCCTGAGTTATGGAGTTCCTTGTGACTGTTACCCCAGCCTCCACGTCCTTCGTTGACCGGCATATCGGCGCGCGCCGCCAGGCCGACGTCGACGCCATGCTGAAGGCTGTCGGCTACGACACCGTCGACGCCCTGGTGGACACCGCCGTTCCGAAGGACATCCGCCAGGACGCCGACCTCGCGCTCGCCGCGGCCCTGAGCGAGGTCGAAGTCCTCGCCGAGCTGCGCAAGCTGGCGTCGAAGAACAAGACCGCCGTGCAGATGATCGGGCAGGGCTACTACGACACGCTCACCCCGCCGGTGATCCGCCGCAACATCCTCGAAGCCCCGGCCTGGTACACCGCGTACACGCCCTACCAGCCGGAGATCTCCCAGGGCCGGCTGGAGGCGCTGCTGAACTTCCAGACCATGGTCCAGGACCTGGTCGGCCTGCCGATCGCCAACGCCTCCCTGCTGGATGAAGCCACCGCCGTGGCCGAGGCCGTGTTGATGATGCGCCGCGCGAATAAGAACAAGACGGCGCACGACGGCAAGACCGTCCTCGACGCCGACTGCCTGCCGCAGACCATCGCGATCGTCAAGGGCCGCGCCGAGGCCCTCGGCTTCGAGGTCGAGGTCGCCGACCTCTCCAAGGGCCTGCCCGACGGCGTCATCAACGGCGTCGTTCTGCAGCAGCCGGGCGTCTCCGGCCGCGTGTTCGACCACACCGCCGTGATCGCCGACGCCAAGGAACGGGGCGCCCTCGTCACCGTCGCGGCAGATCTCCTCTCCCTGACCCTGATCACGTCTCCGGGCGAGCAGGGCGCTGACATCGCCGTCGGATCCGCCCAGCGCTTCGGCGTGCCGCTGTTCTTCGGCGGCCCGCACGCTGCCTACATGGCCGTCCAGAAGGGGCTCGAGCGCTCCATGCCCGGCCGCCTCGTGGGTGTCTCCAAGGACAACGCCGGCGTTCCCGCCTACCGCCTGGCCCTGCAGACCCGCGAGCAGCATATCCGCCGCGAGAAAGCCACGTCCAACATCTGCACGGCCCAGGCCCTGCTGGCCATCGTGGCTTCCTTCTACGCCGTCTACCACGGCCCGGACGGGCTGAAGGCAATCGCCCAGTCGGTCCACGTCCACGCCAAGACCATCGCCGCCTCCCTGAAGGCCGCCGGCCTGGACGTGCTGCACACCTCCTTCTTCGACACCATCACCGTCTCCGTGCCGGGCCGGGCAGCTGAGATCATCGCGGCAGCCGACGCCAAGGGCGTCAACCTGCGCGCCATCGACGCCGACACCGTCGGCATCTCCGCCGACGAGGCCACGACGGTTGCCGTCGTCGCCGACGTCATTGCCGCGTTCGGCGCGTCCGTGACTGCCGCGGCTGCAGGCACGGACACTGCGTTCGGCCTGGACCCCGCCGTCGAGCGCACCTCCGACTACCTGCAGCACCCGGTGTTCAACACGCACCGCTCCGAAACCCAGCTGCTGCGCTACATCCGCAAGCTCTCGGACCGCGACCTGGCCCTGGACCGGACCATGATCCCGCTGGGGTCGTGCACCATGAAGCTGAACGCCACCGCCGAGATGGAGGCCATCTCCTGGCCGGAATTCGCCTCCATCCACCCGTTCGCCCCGGAATCCCAGACCGCCGGCTGGCGTGAACTGATCGAGGACCTCGAAGGCCAGCTGACCGAGATCACCGGCTACGACCAGGTCTCGATCCAGCCCAACGCCGGTTCCCAGGGCGAGCTCGCCGGGCTGCTGGCGATCCGCGGCTACCACCTCTCCCGCGGCGATGCCCAGCGCAATATCTGCCTGATCCCGGCCTCCGCCCACGGCACGAACGCGGCCTCGGCCGTGTTGGCCGGCATGAAGGTCGTGGTCGTGGCCACGGCTTCGGACGGCACGATCGACCACGCGGACCTGACCGCCAAGATCGAGCTGCACAAGGATGCGCTGTCCTGCATCATGATCACCTACCCGTCCACGCACGGGGTGTACGACGCCGATGTCCGCGAGGTCTGCGACGCGGTCCACGCCGCCGGCGGCCAGGTCTACATCGACGGCGCCAACCTCAACGCCCTGGTCGGGCTGGCCCAGCCCGGCATGTTCGGCGGCGACGTCTCGCACCTGAACCTGCACAAGACCTTCTGCATCCCGCACGGCGGCGGCGGCCCGGGCGTCGGCCCGGTCGCAGCCAAGGCGCACCTCGCCCCCTTCATGCCCGGCAACGCGGCTGATCCCGCCAACGGCGCCGACGGAACCCCGATCTCCGCCTCCCGCTACGGCTCGGCCGGCGTGCTGCCGATCTCCTGGGCCTACGTGAAGCTGATGGGCGGCCGCGGCCTCACCGAGGCGACCAAGTCCGCGCTGCTCGCGGCGAACTACATCGCGGCCCGCCTCAACGACTCCTTCCCGGTGCTCTACACCGGCGAGGGCGGCCTGGTGGCGCACGAGTGCATCCTGGACCTGCGCGAACTCACGGCCAAGACCGGCGTGACCGCCGAGGACGTGGCCAAGCGCCTGATCGACTACGGCTTCCACGCCCCCACCCTGGCGTTCCCGGTGGCCGGCACCCTGATGGTGGAGCCCACCGAATCCGAGGACCTGGGCGAGATCGACCGCTTCATCACGGCCATGGTCGCCATCCGCGCCGAGATCGACCAGGTGGCCAACGGCGATTTCACCGTGGAGCACAGCCCGCTGCGCAACGCCCCGCACACCGCCGCTGCCGTGATCAGCACCGACTGGACCCGCGAGTACCCGCGTGAGCAGGCCGTCTTCCCGGTCCACACGCTCAAGCAGGACAAGTACTTCCCGCCCGTCGGCCGCATCGACGGCGCAGCCGGGGACCGCAACCTGATCTGCTCGTGCCCTCCCCTCGAGGCCTTCGAAGAAGACACAGCAGTCCACTCCGACGACTCCGCCAACTCCGACTCTGACAGCTAGGGACAGCCACCGATGAATGAGAATTACACGGCACTTTACGAAGAGCACAAGAAGCTCGGCGCCTCCTTCACGGACTTCGGCGGTTGGCAGATGCCGCTGAAGTACAGCTCGGAACTAGCCGAGCACCACGCCGTCCGCAAGTCCGCGGGCCTGTTCGACCTCTCCCACATGGGCGAAGTCTGGGTCACCGGCCCCGACGCCGCAGCCTTCCTGGACTACGCCCTCGTCGGTAAGATCTCGGCGATGGCCATCGGCAAGGCCAAGTACTCGCTGATCTGCAACGAGGACGGCGGCATCATCGATGACCTCATCACCTACCGCCGCGGCGACCAGAAATTCCTTGTGGTCCCCAACGCCGGCAACGCGAAGATCGTCGCCGCGGCCCTGGCCGAGCGCGCCGGTTCCGGAAAGGACGGCGGATTCGACGTCACCGTCCGTGACGCGTCCGCCGAGATCTCGCTGATCGCCGTGCAGGGACCCAAGGCCCAGGAGATCCTGCTGCGCCTGGTCCCCGCCGCGCAGCACGAGCTCGTCACCGGCCTGAAGTACTACGCCGCAGTGGACGTCCCGTTCATGTTCGCTGGAGCCAGCCAGGACCTCCTGCTGGCCCGCACCGGCTACACCGGTGAAGACGGCTTCGAGATCTTCGTCGCGAACGACGCCGCCGCCGCCCTCTGGCAGGCGCTCGTCGCCATCGCAGAGGACGGCGAGCTGACCCCCTCCGGTCTCGCGTCCCGCGATTCGCTCCGTCTCGAGGCCGGCATGCCGCTTTACGGCAACGAGCTCTCCCTGGAGGGCGATCCGTTCGCCGCCGGCCTGGGCCCCGTCGTCGCCCTGTCCAAGGAAGGCGACTTCATCGGCAAGGCCGCCTTGGCCGCCAAGAAGGAAACCGGCGCCGGCGCCACGACGGGCCGCAAGCTCGTCGGGCTCAAGGGCCTCGGGCGCCGGGCCGGCCGCGGCCACTACCCGGTCCTCAAGGACGGCAACGTCGTCGGCGAAGTCACCTCCGGTCAGCCCAGCCCGAGCCTGGGCTACCCGGTCGCGATGGCCTACGTCGACGTCGAATTCACCGAGCCCGGCACCGCACTGGACGTCGACCTCCGCGGCAAGGCCGAACCCTTCGAAGTGGTCGCACTGCCTTTCTACAAGCGCCAAAAGTAGCCGAAGCTGTCCCGGGGGCTGCGTGATTGTGGTTGCGTCAGCCCGTCGGACCCGGCATCCTCTGCATGCTCGGTCGCGAAGACGCCCGCTGAGCGGACGTAACGCTCCCTTAGACGCATGCTCCCGGATGTCGGGCCCGAAGGGGCCCTGCAGCTCACCTCGGGTTCAACTCACCTCGAGTTCCAAGCCTCATTTGGGGCGCCTTCGAAAGCCAAAAGTGCTGGGGGATGTACCGCCTGCCGCGGCTCTGGGTTGTCCCAAGCCCGATCATTGGGGGTTGAGCTTGATGACAGCCTTGAAGCCTCGGAGCACCCCGGCTCTGGAAGATATCGAAAAGCCACTGTTTCTTCCGAGGAAACGGCTGGCCCCAAAAACTGAACTGAATAGCGGCGGGTGAGGGGATTCCGGAAGCGTGCGTCTAAGCGAGGGACGAGCGAGCACGCGGAGGAATTGCCTCATCCGCCACCCAACCCACCCCAATTGTTGTGGCCCACGACTTTTCAAACGTAAAGGAAAAACACATGGCAAAAGTTGCCCCTGAACTGCAGTACTCCGACGAGCACGAGTGGGTTGCCCGCGAGGCCGGAAACGTTGTTTCCATCGGCATCTCCGCCGTCGCCACGGATGCCCTCGGCGACATCGTCTACGTTGACCTGCCGGAGGTCGGCTCCGCCGTGACCGCGGGGGAGACCTGCGGCGAGGTCGAGTCGACCAAGTCGGTCTCGGACCTCTACGCCCCGGTCACGGGCGAGGTCACCGAAATCAACCCCGCCGTCGTCGATGACCCCGCGCTGATCAACAGCGACCCGTACGGTGCCGGCTGGCTCTTCAAGGTGGCCGCCGAATCGGACGGCCCGCTGCTCTCGGCCCAGGAGTACGCGTCCAAGAACGGTGGCGAACTGTGAGCGGCGCAACGGCGGCCGCGGGCACCCAGACGTTGGCGTTCGAGCAGGTCGTTTCGCCGAGCCTGGACGCGGAGCTGTCCGTGCTGGATCCGGAGATCGCCGCGAAGATCGACGCCGAGCTGTCCCGGCAGCGTGACGGTTTGGAGATGATCGCCTCGGAGAACCACACCGCCAAGGCTGTGATGCAGGCGCAGGGTTCGGTGCTGACCAACAAGTATGCCGAGGGCTACCCGGGCAAGCGCTATTACGGCGGCTGCGAGCACGTTGATGTGATCGAACAGCTCGCCATCGACCGGGTCAAGGCCCTGTTCGGTGCCGGGTACGCGAACGTCCAGCCGCACTCCGGCGCACAGGCCAACGCCTCCGTGATGCACGCCCTGATCCGTCCGGGCGACACCATCATGGGCCTGAACCTGGCGCACGGCGGGCACCTGACGCACGGCATGAAGATCAATTTCTCCGGCCGGCTCTACAACGTCATTCCGTACCAGGTCCGTGAAGAGGACCACCGGATCGACATGGCCGAGGTCGAGGCCCTGGCCCAAGAGCACAAGCCGGCGCTGATCGTTGCCGGCTGGTCCGCGTACGCCCGGCAGCTCGACTTCGCCGAGTTCCGCCGGATCGCCGACTCGGTGGGCGCGTACCTGATGGTGGACATGGCGCACTTCGCCGGGCTGGTCGCGGCCGGGCTGCACCCGTCCCCGGTCCCGCACGCGCACGTCACCACCTCCACCACGCACAAGACCCTCGCCGGTCCGCGCGGCGGCATCATCCTCTCCAACGACGCCGAGATCGCCAAGAAGATCAACTCGGCGGTGTTCCCCGGCCAGCAGGGCGGGCCGCTGGAGCACGTCATCGCCGGCAAAGCCGTGGCCTTCAAGATCGCCGCGTCCGAGGAGTTCAGGGAACGCCAGGAGCGTGTGCTGGCCGGCGCCCGGATCCTCGCCGAGCGCCTGGTCCAGGACGACGTGACCGCCAAGGGCATCAACGTGATCTCCGGCGGCACCGACGTGCACCTGGTCCTGGTGGACCTGCGCAACTGCGTGCTGAACGGGCAGGAAGCCGAGGACCGGCTCGCGGCGATCGACATCACCGTCAACCGCAACGCCGTGCCGTTCGATCCGCGTCCGCCGATGGTCACTTCCGGGCTGCGGATCGGCACCCCGGCGCTGGCGACCCGCGGTTTTGGCGAGGCGGCCTTTACCGAGGTTGCCGACATCATCGCCGAGGCTTTGATCGCCGACGCCGGCGCCGACCTCTCCAGTCTCCGCACCCGGGTCCAGGCCCTCGCCGCCGCCCACCCGCTCTACCCCTCGGTTGATAACCTCGCCCAGGCGACGTAAGACTGAAGTAGCAGCAGTACAGAACTAACAGCAGTACAGATCACGACGCCGGGTTGCCGCCACAAGCCGCCGCCCACCCGCTCTACCCCTCGGTTGATAACCTCGCCCAGGCGACGTAAGACTGAAGTAGCAGCAGTACAGAACTAACAGCAGTACAGATCACGACGCCGGGTTGCCGCCACAAGCCGCCGCCCGGCGTCGTGCATCCGGCATGCGGCCGCCAACCAGCGCCCGCAGCGCCTTCCGGCAGGACCCTCTGCCGGGCCACAGCAAGACCTAGTTAGGAACCGACAATGGCTGTTGGAGTCTTCGACCTCTTTTCCATCGGAATAGGGCCATCCAGCTCACACACCGTGGGGCCCATGCGGGCCGCCGCCCTCTTCGCCGAGGAACTCAAGGCCTCCGGGGACCTGGAGAAGGTAGCGTCGCTGCGGGTGGACCTGTACGGTTCCCTGGCCGCCACGGGCCAGGGGCACGGCACTATGACCGCGATCCTGCTCGGCCTGGAAGGCTTCCACCCCGAGCTGATCCTGCCCGAGGAAGTGGAGGAACGGCTGGCCACGATCGCTGAGACCGGCACTCTGCAGCTGGCCGGCTCGGTCGCCCTGCCGTACGGGGTGAAGGACATGATCCTGCGGCCGCTGACCATCCTGCCCCGGCACACCAACGGCATGACGTTCACGGTTTCCGACGCCGACGGCGAAACCGTCCACAAAGCCACGTTCTTCTCCGTCGGCGGCGGCTTCATCGTCCGC
Source organism: Arthrobacter sp. 10T425 (assembly GCF_056393985.1). NCBI lineage: Bacteria > Bacillati > Actinomycetota > Actinomycetes > Micrococcales > Micrococcaceae > Arthrobacter > Arthrobacter sp. 10T425. Next base: position 84,611 of record NZ_JBFTGZ010000006.1, read on the forward strand.
GAGGGCGAGGAGGACGCGGCCCTGAAGGAGCTCGACGAATCCAAGAAGGAACTGCCGTTGCCGTTCCGCACGGCCGCGGAACTGCTGGGCCGCTGCCAGTCCAAGGGCCTCTCGATCGGGCAGATCATGTTCGTCAACGAGCGCGCCTCCCGCACCGAAGCGGAAATCCGCGACGGGCTGCTGCACATCTACTCGGTGATGGAAGGCTGCGTCGAGGTCAGCCTCAAACGCACCGGGCTGCTGCCGGGCGGGCTCAAGGTCCGCCGCCGGGCCCCGGACTGGCACGAACGGCTCATGAAGGAAACCCGCGGACAGGACCCCGACTACCGGGACCCGAAGTACTGGCAGGAATGGGTCAACCTGATCGCGCTGGCCGTAAACGAGGAAAACGCCTCCGGCGGCCGCGTCGTCACCGCCCCCACGAATGGCGCCGCCGGCATCATCCCGGCCGTGCTCTACTACGCGCTGCACTTCGCCCCCGGCATGGACCAGGCCACCCAGGCCGACCGCGACGACACGATCGTCAGGTTCCTGCTGACCGCCGGCGCCATCGGGGTGCTGTACAAGGAGCAGGCCTCGATTTCCGGGGCGGAAGTCGGCTGCCAGGGCGAGGTGGGATCGGCGTCGTCGATGGCGGCCGCCGGCCTGGCCGAAGTTATGGGCGGCACGCCCCAGCAGGTGGAGAACGCCGCGGAAATCGCGATGGAACATAACCTGGGCCTGACCTGCGATCCGATCGGCGGGCTCGTGCAGGTCCCGTGCATCGAACGCAACGCGATCGCCGCCGCCAAGGCCATCAACGCCGCCAAAATGGCGCTCTGGGGCGACGGCACGCACCGGGTCTCCCTGGACGAAGTTATCGTGACCATGCGCGAAACCGGCAAGGACATGAGCTCCAAATACAAGGAAACCGCGATGGGCGGCCTCGCCGTCAACGTCGTGGAGTGCTAGGAAGCTGACCGCCGCCGGCCGGGGCTGACGTGGCGCTGGCCGGCGGCTCCGGCTGTGCAGCCTACAGCCATGCGGCCTACAGCTGTGCAGGCGCTAGTTGTGCAGTGCCGCCCACAGGTTCAGCGAGGATGCGTACACGATCCACGACAGGTAGGGCAGCATCAGCAGTCCTGCCGTCCGACTGATCGGTCCGAAGAGCACCACCGTCACGGCCACGGCCACGGCCAAAGCCACGATGATCCCGAACGCGATCCACAGCGCCGGCGTCCCGAGCGCCGGGTACAAGGCGAAGAAGACCGGCGTCCAGAGCAGGTTCAGCCCCAACTGCACGCCGTAGGCTGTCAGGGCCGCTTTGGACCCCGGGGCGCGGCTGCGCCAGACCAGCCACGCCGCGACGGCCATGGCGGCGTACAGGACCGTCCAGACGGGCCCGAAAACCCAGTTCGGCGGGGACCACGGGGCCTTGTCCGCGTTGGCGTACCAGCCGTTGACGTGGTTGGCCGTGGCCAGGCCGCCCAAGGCCGCAACGAGCGCCGACGCGCCGAGGAACAGCAGCAGCGCGACCACCTGGGAGAAGCCGCTGCCCGCGCCGCTTCCGACGCCCTTAGAGTGGCCGCCGGGCGCCCCCGGACGGCCTTCCAGCGGTTGTTGCTGAGCCTGCATGAGACCAGCGTAACCGCCTGACCCGGACCGGCGGCAGGGTGCGTGCCGATAGACTTGGGGCTGCATGTCCGCATGCCGCCGAAGCTCGTACCGCAATGATTGGATACCGCACCCTTGCGAGAATTCACTGCCCGTTTTGCCTCTGCCGAAGAGATTGCCAACTGGGATGCCCACGTCACCGCGAACCCCAACGGCGGCAATCTCCTGCAATCGGAAGCCTTCGCCGAGGTCAAACAGCACTTTGGCTGGAAGCCCTTGCACCTGGTGTACGAGTCGGCCGATTACACGAGCTACAACCTGGTCCTGGAGAAGTCCTTTCCGGTCCTCGGCAAGCTCTGGTATCTGATCAAGGGACCCGACGTGGCGTCGGTCGAGGACATCCCCGGGATCGTCGCGGCGAACGCGGACTTCGTCAAAAGGGCCAAGCTGGGTGTCTTCGCGATCAAGATCGAACCGGATGTTGTCTTGTGCGACGACGCCGCGCGGATCCTTGAGGGGGCCGGCCTGGTCAAGACCCACAACCTGCAGCCGAACGACTCAACGGCGCTGCTCGATATTGCGCCCGAGGAAAACCAGCTGCTGCGCAACCTGCACTCCCGGGGCCGCAACGCCGTGCGCCGCGCCATCCGCGAGGGCGTGGAAGTCCACAACGTCGAGCCCACGGAAGAGAACTTCCGGGCCATGTATGCCCTGATGACCACCACGGTGGAAGCCAAGTCCCAGGTCCGGGTGCGCGAGTACGAGTACTACCGCCAGTTCTGGACCAACTTTCTGAAGCGGGATCAGGGCAGGCTGCTCTTCGTGTACGAAAGCGGCGTGCCCTCGGTGGGCGCGTTCGTGATCAACTACGGCCGCAAGGGAACGTACAAGGACGGCGGCTCCCTGCAGAAGCGTGGCCAGTACGGTGACTCGCACCTCGTGCAGTGGACCGCGATCAACCAGGTCAAGGACCTCGGCTGCACCGAATACGACTTCTGCGGCACGCCCCCGAGCGACAAGCTCAAGGACACGTCGAACCCGTTCCATGGGCTGGGGCTCTTCAAGACCAGCTTCAGCAAGACCGTGACCGACTTCGTCGGCTGCTATGACCAAGTCCTGAGCCCACTGAAGTACAAGGCCTGGATGACGGCGGGGGAGCGCGTCGCACGCCAGGTCTACACCCGGCGCACGGGCCAGCAGTTTTACTAAACCGAGCCAGAGACAATCAAGGTCAGCCGAGGACAGTGAGGAGGCCGGAATGAACAACGGAAACGACGGCCACCGCAGGCCACCCACGGACGGCCTGCCCCGGACCCAGCCAATGTCGGCCATGCAGGTGCGCCAGAACGCCGCCGCCAAGAGGATGCTGCGCCGCCTGGTCCAGGGCGAAAACCCGCCCACCGCGCCGATGAGCATCGTCGACCGGCTCGCCGGCAGCCCCTACGCCAATCCGATGATCCAGGTTGGCGGGGTGGACGCCTCTGCCCGCAAAACCATCGACTTCGCCCTGAAGCTGGCCGAATCCATGTTCCGGTACGGGGCCGGCGCCCTCGAAGTCGAGACCAGCATCATCGCCATCACCGCCGCGCTTGGCCTCAAGAACATCGAGGTGGACATCACCAACCAGTCGGTGGCCATCAACTACGCACCCAAGGACCAGACGCCCATCTCACTGCTGCGCGTGGTGCGGTCCTGGACCAACAACTACGCGGGCCTCTCTCAAGTGCACCAGCTGGTGACGGACATCGTGGCCGGCGGCGTCGGCCGCGAGGAAGCCGTGCGCCGGCTTGAGGACATCACCCGCAGCGCCAAGCCGTTCCCGCGGTGGATGGTCACCGTGGCCTTCGGCGTGTTCTCTGCCGTTTTCGTCGGTGTCCTGGGCGGCGGACTGGGCGCCTCGGTCGTCGCGTTCCTCTCCAACCTTCTGGTCAGCCTGCTGGCCCGCCAGCTGGGCCGCTGGCGTACGCCGGACTTCTTCATCACTGCCTCGTGTTCGTTCCTGGTGACCATCATCGCCCTGCTGTTGTGGCGCTTCGGCAGCCCGCTGGGAGTGCAGATTGCTCCCGAGATCGTGGTGGTCGGCGGGATTTTGCTGCTCCTGCCGACGGGACGCCTGGTGTCCTCGGTGCAGGATGCGATCAACGGCTTCCCCGTCACGGCGGCCGGCCGGTTCCTGTCCACCATGCTGACTTTCGGGGCGCTGGTCGCCGGAATCGCCGTCGGGTTCGTCGTGGGGGACATGACCGGCATGGATCCCATAGACGTCACCAAAACATTCCCGCCCAAGTATGACTTGTGGGTGATCGTCATCCTGATCGCCATCGCGGTGCTGATGATCGGCATCACGGAACAGACCAGCTGGAAGCTGCTGCTGCCGACGGCGGCCGTGGGGGTGGTGGGCTACCTGGTCCTCATCGGCGGCGACGCCCTGGGCATCGGATCCCGCTTCGCCCCGGCCCTCGCTGCCGTGGTGATCGGCCTGCTGGCCCGCGTCGTGGCCCTCCGGATGGGCGCCCCACAGCTAGTGGTGGCCGTTCCCGCCGCGCTGATTCTGCTCCCCGGACTCACTATATTCCGGTCGATGTATGTATTGACCATCGAGGAATCGGAGATTCTCATGGGCGCCGGCGGCATGCTCAACGCCGGGGCCATCGTGCTCGGTGTCGCTGCCGGCATCGTGCTCGGCGACACCTTGGCGCGGCCCCTGACGCGGAGCCTGGCGAGCAACGAACGGCGCAGGGCACGCCGCCGCTAGACCTTGCGAGGAATGCCCGTCCGGCTCCCCTAAGGCGCCGGGTTTCCCCACTTTTGCCGGGACGCGACGGCGTGTCAGCCCGCCGCGCCGGCGTGTCCCGGCGTCGTGGTGGCAAAGGTGGGGAAACTCCGCAGCGCCAAATCTCGCGCCGCCTAGTCTTGCGCCGTTAGATCTTGCCTCGCTAGATCTTGCCGATGGGGAGCTTCTTCTCCGCCTGGAAGTCGTCCTCCACCCGGCCCTTGGCCCAGTAGCCCGAGAGGGACACCTGGGCCCGCTCCAGCCCGCGCTGCACGTAGAACACGTCCCGGAGGCCCTTCATGTAGCCCCGCTCGCCGTGGGCAAAGACCTGCACCCGGCCCTCGGGCCACTCGGCGTCGCGCACCGCCGTGACCAGCAGTTCGCTCTCACCGGCGGGTGCGCCGCCGCGCAGCAGCCAGCGCAGTTCGACGCCGGCCGGCCCGGCGATGGCCTGGACGTCGGCGTCGCTGTCCACTTCGAGCAGGGCGAGGCCGCGGGCATCCTCCGGCAGGGATTCGATCGCCGCGCCGATGGCCGGCAACGCTGATTCATCGCCGGCAAACAGGTACCAGTCCGCGGCCGGATCAGGGTTGTACCCGCCGCCGGGGCCGGTGAAAGTCAGGCGATCGCCGGGCTGGGCCGAGGCCGCCCAGGGGCCGGCGAGCCCCTCGTCGCCGTGGATTACAAAGTCAATGGCCAGTTCCTGCGCCTCCGGGTCCACCCAGCGGACCGTGTAGGTCCGGGTATGCGGCCACTGACTGCGCGGCATGGTTTCCCGGATGGCCCACAAATCCAGCGGATCCGGGTATTCGACGCCGGGTTGCGGAAAGACGATCTTGACGTACCGGTCCACATAGTCGTTGTTGACGAACCCGGCGAAGCCCGGGCCCCCGGCGATGATCCGGACCATATGCGGGGAGAGCTGCTCCCTGCGCAGGACCATCAGATCGGTCTGGGGGCGCGAATTCCGGGTGGCGGTGGTGGCTGCGGGGACGGATGTCATGCAGCTAAGCCTATCCAAGAACCCCCGGCGGGAGCTTTGCGCGGGGGCCTGTTACGGCAACGGCGGAAGCTCCCAGTCGACCGTCCCGTTGCCTTGTTGCAGCAGCAGGGCGTTGGCCCGGCTGAACGGCCGGGACCCGAAGAAACCGCGCGAGGCCGATAGCGGGCTGGGGTGGGCGCTGGCGATCACGGCTGCGGACCCCAGCAGCGGCCGCACGGACTCGGCATCCTTCCCCCACAGGATCGCCACCAGGGGGGCATGGCCCGCACCGGATACGGACGAGCGGCCGGCGACTGCCCGGATGGCCGCCGCCGTCACGGCCTCCCAGCCCTTGTTCCGGTGCGAGCCCGCCGCGCCGGCACGGACGCTGAGCACCCTGTTGAGCAGCAGTACGCCTTGGTCCGCCCAGTGGCTGAGGTCCCCGTGGACGCGCGGGGGGAAGCCGAGATCGGCCTGAAGTTCCTTGTAGATGTTTGCCAGGCTGCGGGGGATCGGCCGGGTGGCGCCGTCCACGGCGAAGGACAACCCCACGGCGTGCCCCGGCGTCGGATATGGGTCCTGGCCCACCACCAGCACGCGGACGCCGGCCAGGGGCTGCCGGAAAGCCCGCAGCAGGTTTGCCGGCGAGGGCAGTACGCCGTGCCCGGCGGCCACTTCGCCCGCGACAAAGGCGAGGGCTTCGCGCAACTCCGCCTCCACCGGCGCCAGCGGCTCCGCCCAGTCAGGAGCAACCAGCGCGTCCAGCGGCCGGCGCGCCAGGTCCTCGAAACTGAGGGCGTCCGCGGCTGCGGGCTCCAGCTCGAACAGCGCGTCGGGTTCACTGGCGGGGTCAAACTCGGCATCAAACACAGCACCCATTCTTCCCCAGCTGCGGCCCGTTTCTGCGCCCGCCCGAATGACAACCCTGTCATTCGGCCGTAGCATTGGGACTGACTTTTTAACGGATACCAGCCAGGTTTTTCGGAATCAACCAGGAGTGTGTCGTGGCCGAAACAGCGCAAGAGCACGTGCTCGCGGGGGATTCTGCCGGATTCCCAACCGCCGGCGCGGGCCCGGACGGGGTGTCCGCGGAGTCTGCGCTGAGCGCCCGCGACCAGCAGATGCTGGCCTTGGAGCGGCAATGGTGGAAGTACGCCGGGGCCAAGGAACAGGCCATCCGCGAGCTGTTCGATCTGTCCGCCACGCACTACTACCAGATCCTCAATGCCCTCATCGATACCGAGGATGCGCTGGCCCACGATCCCATGCTGGTCAAGAGATTGCGTAGACTACGTACATCACGCCAACGTGCCCGCACTGCCCGTCGTCTGGGAACAGATTCGTAAAGTCGCGTCACGAGCAGCCGGATGCGCACGTCCTGTTGCGTCCGTTCCGGCCTCGGGCACCCCGTATGAAATCAGCAAGGACGTCGTTTTACCATGACCAAATACGCTCGGGATGAATTTGATCGGGTCCCGGAGACCTCTACCCGGCAGGGAGTCCACCGGGCCGTCGCGGCATCGCGGCGGCGGAGCCTGGCGCCGATCCTGGCGGCTGGCTGCGTAGCCCTGGCCATCGGCCTGGTGGCCTTCCTGATCCTGCCGAAGCTCGGCTTCTCCGCAGGCCAGGCCGCGGCCGTGACGGCCGGTGGCAGCGCGTCCGCATCTGCCAGCAGCAGCCCGTCCGCCACGAGCACCATGAGCCCCAGTCCCACGCCGACGAGCCCGGAGCCGGCCGGCACGGACGCCGCCGCCGCGCCGGCGGCTTCGCCGTCAGCTACGCCGAGCGCCACAGCCGCCGCCGTCGACAAGACGCAGCCGGTGACGATCTACAACGCGACCACCACCGCCGGCCTCGCCACCCGCGTCGGCGGCACCGTCACCTCCGACGGCTGGGTCCTGGGCGAGACAGGCAACTGGGGCGGTGTCCCGCAACAGACGTCGGTGATCTTCTACAGCGGCGTCGAGCAGAAGGACAATGCGGAGGCACTCGGAGCCCTCCTCGGCGTCGACACCCTCGTGGACTCTGCCGAGTTCAACATGCCCCTTGTCGTCGTTCTCGGCCCCGGCTACCAGTAGCCAATCCGGTTACGCCTCAATAACTATTAGGCGGCGGCCCTGCCCGCCGCCGGCGTTCCTGGGGGACGCTGTGGGTACAGTATCTGCGGATTTCTCTTCGCAGTCCGCGGCGCACATCGAGGTGGGCCGCACGCAAGCTAGCTGAAAGTGTGGACACCATGGCACTGGGAACCGTCAAATGGTTCAACGCCGAAAAGGGCTACGGCTTCATCGCCGTGGACGGTTCCGAGAACGACGTCTTCGTGCACTGGTCAGCGATCGTCGGGGAAGGCTACCGCGCCCTGGACGAGGGCCAGCGGGTGGAACTGGAAGTCGGCGAGGGCGAAAAGGGCCCGCAGGCCGAAAGCGTCCGGCCCGCCTAGTGGTACTGGCTGCCGTCACGAACGCCCCAAGGAACGCGGCCGGGCGCCGCGGAGGACATTTGCCGCTGGGCCGCGCCCTGGCGGCGGGCACAGTAGCGGCCCTGGCCCTGACGGGCTGCCTGGGCCCCGCGGGCAGTGCCCGCGTGGCCAGCGCCGACGCCAGCGGTGACGGCATCCTGCGCATCGGCCTGATCCTGGACAACACGGGCAAGCAGAACTTCCTCAACGCCTCCGAGCTCGCGGCGGCCAAACTTGCCGTCAAGGAGATCAACGCTGCCGGCGGGCACAAAGGCAAACCGGTGGAGCTGCTGCCGGAAACCATCAGCACGGACACCGCCGCCCAGGCGAAAGCGCTGGTTGCCGCCAAGGCCGACGTCGTGATCGGCCCGACCGATTCCAGCCGTGCCCCGGCCGCCATCGACGTGCTCGCCAACGCCAAGGTAGCCGTGATCTCCCCGGCCAACACCGCCGCCGCGCTCAGCAACTACAAGAGCGGCGGCTACTATTTCCGCACCTCGGCCGCCGACATCGCCCAGGCATCCGTCCTCGCCAAACTGGTCAAAGACGGCGGCGCCAGGACCCTGGCGGTCCTGCATGAGGAAGGCGACTACGGCAAAGACGTCGCCGCCGCCGTCGGCGGCGCGGCGAAACAGTCCGGACTGGAGGTCGTGGCGGACTCGGAGTTCACCCCCGGCCAGGCTCAGCAGGCTGTCGCCGCCGCTAAGGCCGCCAACCCCGACGCCGTCATCCTGGTCTCGCGCGACGGCGCACAGGGCGCCATCGCCGAGCTGAACAACGCCGGCCTCGCCGGCAAGAAGCTGGTCCTCAGTGACGGAGCAGTCAGCAAGTACGGCTCTGGCCTGGGCGCCCGGGCGCTCGAGGGTGCACGCGGGATCCTGCCCGGCGTGTTTCCCTCCGCCGCCTTTCAGGCGGACCTCGTGGCCGTTGATCCCGGGCTGAAGGACATGGTGTTCGCCGCCGAGACGTACGACGCCGTCGTCCTGGCCGCCGTCGCCGCCGCCGCCGCAGAGGACGACGCCGGCACTTCCATCGCGGCGTCCCTCGTCGCGGTCTCCGGCGGAACCCCGGCAGCAGGCGGAACCGGGGCCGGCGGCAGCCAGCCGCCCAGCGAGTCATGCACGAGCTACAAAGACTGCGTCGGCGTCCTCCGGGCAGGCCAGCGGCCGGACTACGACGGCCAGTCCGGACGGATCAACTTTGATGCCCACGGCGACATCACCGAAGCGAACTACATGGTTTCGACCTACGGCGAGGACAACCTGCCCACGGTGGACGGCACAGAAGCCGCGAGCAGCAGCGGCGGCTGATCGCTCGTAGCGTATTGTGCCCGCGTGGTGGCCGGTTCCGGCCTGCCACTGCTTGCACTCTCCCCGGGGGAGTGCTAATTATTGATTTAGCACTCCAGCGCACTGACTGCTAACACGACGCCCGGTCCGCCCGGCCGCGAAGTGGGGCAGCCGGTCCAGGAGCTAAAGAAACACCTTGCTGGGGTGAGATCCCGGACCCGGCGGCATACAGAGGCCGCGGGGTTGGGATCGTCCGTCGCGGGCACCACAGCGAAGGTTCATTCTTAACGACTGTCCCGAAAGGACTACTGCCGTTATGGCCAAGATCATTGCATTTGATGAAGAGGCACGCCGCGGTCTTGAGCGGGGCCTGAACATCCTCGCCGACGCCGTCAAGGTCACCCTCGGCCCGCGGGGACGCAACGTCGTCCTCGAAAAGAAGTGGGGCGCCCCCACGATCACCAACGATGGTGTTTCCATCGCCAAGGAGATCGAGCTGGACGATCCCTACGAAAAGATCGGCGCCGAGCTGGTCAAGGAAGTTGCCAAGAAGACGGATGACGTCGCAGGCGACGGCACCACCACGGCAACCGTGCTGGCACAGGCCCTGGTCAAGGAAGGCCTGCGCAACGTAGCGGCCGGCGCTGACCCGCTGTCCCTCAAGCGCGGCATCGAGAAGGCTGTTGACGCGGTCACCGTCGAGCTCCTGGCCTCCGCCAAGGAAATCGAGACCAAGGAAGAGATCGCCGCCACCGCGTCCATCTCCGCCGGCGACAACGAGATCGGCGCCCTGATCGCCGAAGCCCTCGACAAGGTCGGCAAGGAAGGCGTCATCACCGTCGAGGAGTCGAACACGTTCGGCCTCGAGCTGGAGCTGACCGAAGGCATGCGCTTCGACAAGGGCTACATCTCCGCCTACTTCGTCACCGACGCTGAGCGCCAGGAAACGGTCCTTGAGGATCCGTACATCCTGATCGTCAACTCCAAGATCTCCAACGTCAAGGAACTGGTTGCTGTCCTGGAAAAGGTCATGCAGTCCAACAAGCCGCTGCTGATCATTGCCGAAGACATCGAGGGCGAGGCCCTGGCCACCCTGATCGTCAACAAGATCCGCGGCACCTTCAAGTCCGTCGCCGTCAAGGCTCCGGGCTTCGGCGACCGCCGCAAGGCGCAGCTGGCCGACATCGCCATCCTCACCGGTGGCCAGGTCATCTCCGAGGAAGTCGGCCTCAAGCTTGAGACCGCCGGACTCGAACTCCTTGGCAAGGCCCGCAAGGTTGTTGTCACCAAGGACGAGACCACGATCGTCGAGGGTGCAGGCGACGCCGACCAGATCGCCGGCCGCGTGTCCCAGATCCGCGCCGAGATCGAGAACTCCGATTCCGACTACGACCGCGAGAAGCTGCAGGAGCGCCTGGCCAAGCTGGCCGGCGGCGTTGCAGTCATCAAGGCCGGCGCCGCAACCGAGGTCGAGCTCAAGGAACGCAAGCACCGCATTGAGGACGCCGTCCGCAACGCCAAGGCTGCTGTCGAAGAGGGCATCGTCGCCGGCGGTGGCGTTGCCCTGATCCAGGCCGGCGCCAAGGCATTCGCGAACCTGCAGCTCTCCGGTGACGAAGCAACCGGCGCGAACATCGTCCGCGTTGCCATCGACGCCCCGCTGAAGCAGATCGCCTTCAACGCCGGCCTCGAGCCCGGCGTCGTCGTGGACAAGGTCCGCGGCCTGCCCGCAGGCCACGGCCTCAACGCCGCCACCGGCGAGTACGTCGACCTGCTGGCCGCCGGCATCAACGACCCGGTCAAGGTAACCCGCTCTGCCCTGCAGAACGCGGCTTCCATCGCCGGCCTCTTCCTCACCACCGAGGCCGTTGTAGCCGACAAGCCCGAGAAGGGTGGCGCCCCGATGGGCGGCGGCGACGACATGGGCGGCATGGGCGGCATGGGCGGTTTCTAACCACCCGCGCCAGCCATCACCGGCTGTTCGACGACGGCGGTCCCACCTTCGGGTGGGGCCGCCGTCGCCGGTTAAGCGCTGCCCCTGTCCAAGGGAGCGTCGGTGGGCGTCGGCGGGTTCTGGCAGGATAGGTCAGTGACGATTACAGCAGCGGCCGACGGTTCGGCCTTAGGAAATCCTGGCCCGGCCGGCTGGGCCTGGTACGTGAATGACGACTGCTGGCGGGCCGGGGGGTGGCCCCACGGCACGAACAACCAGGGCGAACTGATGGCGGTGCTGGACCTGTTCCGGGCAACGGCGCACATGCCCAGGGAAGACCTGCTGATCCTCTGCGACAGCCAGTACGTCATCAACGCCGTGACCAAGTGGATGCCCGGCTGGAAACGCAAGGGCTGGCGCAAAGCCGACGGCAAGCCGGTGCTGAACGTGGACCTCCTCAAGGACATCGACCAGGCGCTCGTGGGCCGCAAGTACACCTTCGAGTGGGTGCGGGGCCACGCGGGGCACGAGCTCAACGAGGCGGCCGACGTCCGCGCCCGGGCAGCGGCCACGGCGTACCAGCAGGGCGTGGCCGTCCGGCAGGGTCCCGGGTTCGGCACCCCGGAGGGCGAACCGCCAGCGGGCGAACCGCCAGCGGGCAAAACACAGCAGGACAAGATGCAGCCCGCCGCCCAGTCCGCCGCCCCACCCGCAGCCGCCCCTGCGGCCGCGACCCGGCCGCAGGCAGCCCCGGCGCCAGCCGGCCAGCAGGAACTCTTTGGCGCGCCGGGGACCTACGACGAACCGGACCTCTTCAGCGAACTTGAAGAAGAACCTGCCGTAGACCGGGCGGAGGCCAGCGCCGAAGCCGTCGTCGAGTCCCTCGAACGCGAACTGCTCCGCCCCGAAACCCGGGCAGACCTGGGCCGCACGGGCGTGCTGCTCCACCCGGGCTTCACCGAAATCGGCAGCTCCGGCCGGATCTGGACCCGCGACGCCATGATGATGTCACTCGAGGACAACCCGGGCGGAGCCGTGGAGCTGGAACTGTTGGGCGCGGACCGGCTGGGTGAGAAGACCATCCTGCTGACCTACCGCAGCCGGTCCCGTGAGGGATCAGCCCTGCGCAGCTCCCTGTGGGTCCTTGAAGGCGCCCAATGGCGCCTGCGCTTCCATCAGGGCACACCCGAGGCCTGAGGGCGCGTGCGGCTCACGTGAAGCGCTGCGCATTGCCCAGTTCCGCCTGCGCATAGGTGGCGGCAGCGGAGTTCAGCGCGAGGTTGATGGACGCCAGGGACGCCTCGACCCTGCCCTGGGTCAGCGTCCACTCGGCCACGAGGGTTTGGAAATTAGTCGCCGCGGAGCCCCGCCAGCTGCCCTGGAGCTCGTCCAGCCCCCGTTTCATGGCGTGGACGTCCGCGCTGATCCTCTCCACCGTGGCCTGCACGTTGGCGGACTTTAGCTGGAGGAGTTCGGTATCGACGGAGATGATGCTCATGGAAATGCCTCTCGAATGCTCGGGAGGCGGCCGCGGCCCGGCGAAGCACGGTGAACGTCAGCGGGTCTGCGGTGAGGTATTGCGGTGACATTTTCGGTGAGAGCTGGCGGGGAGCGGCTGCCTCATCCGGATCTTCCGGACACCTCGAGCGTAGGCGGGCGGCGCGCCGGCCGGACACCGCCGTCGGCCCCTATGTGGATAAGTCCGCTGTGGACCGTTCCGTGGCCTCTTCGTCCAGGAGCGGGATGCTGACCACCAGCGTGGCACCGCCGCCGTCGGTCTTCCCGACCCGCACGGACCCGGAATGCGAGCCGACGATGGCGGCCACGATCGCCAGGCCAAGTCCGCTGCCGCCGGTCTCCCTGGTCCGGGAGGTGTCGGCCCGGTAGAAGCGCTCGAAAATACGGGCCGCCTCCTCATCCGGAACCCCCGGTCCGTGGTCCCGGACCTCGATCACGGACTGCCGTGTTCCGTCCGGTGCGGTCCGGACCCCGACGCCAATTTCGACCGGGGTGCCCTCCGGCGTGTAGCGCAGGGCATTGCCGACCAGGTTGCTGACCACTTGGCGCAGTTTGGCTTCGTCGCCCAGCACCGGGGCGGCGGCCGGGGCCGCGCCGTCAATCCCGGTGAGGGTGATGGTGCGGCTGCGGTCGCTCGCCTGGGTGTCCACCACGGCGTCGTTGGCCAGCAGCAGCAGGTCTGCGGGCTTCTGCTGCAACGGCCGCTGTTCGTCGATCCTGGCCAGCAGCAGCAGGTCTTCGACCATGGCTCCCATGCGTTTGGCTTCGCTTTCGATCCGCCCCATAGCCGTGGCCACGTCTTCCGGGGTGGACAACGCCCCGTGCCGGTACAGCTCGGAGAACCCGCGGATGGTCACCAGCGGGGTTCTCAGTTCGTGCGAGGCGTCGGCGGCGAAGCGCCGCATCCGCGCCTCGGACGCCATCCTGGCGGCGAAGGCCGTCTCAATGTGCGCGAGCATGGCATTGAGCGAGCTCCCAAGCCGGCCCACCTCCGTGCCCGGGTTCTCCACCTCCACACGCTGGGACAAGTCTCCCGCGGCGATCGCGGCGGCCGTCTTCTCCACCCGGGCCAGCGGCCGGAAGGACCGCGAAACAGTCCAGGTGGCAATGAAGAACGCCAGCACAAGCGTCAGCAGGCCCACACCCACCACCACCAGGGCAGCGTGTTCCATCACCGAATCCACGGGGTCCAGCGGCAGCCCGATCACGACGACGGCGCCGCGGTTGTTGTTGTCCACCACGCTGACGGCCACGACCCGCCAGCTGCCGCCCTCGGATCCGCGGACCTGGAACGGCATCTGCTGGCGTTCCCGGGCCTCGACCGAGGAAAAGGTGCTGAGCGCGGGGTGGGATTCCTTGTCGCCGCCGAACGTGTAGGGCGGAAGACCGGGGCTGAAGAGCATCAGCGAGTAGTCGGTGGGAACGGTGGAGTTGGTCTCCTGCAGCTGGCTGAAGGACTGCTGCTGCCGCGCGGATTCGACGGCGGCCCGGAGCTTGTCATCCACCTGGCCCTGCAGGAAGCTGTGCAGCAGCGTCAGCGTGCCCGCCCCGGTAGCCGTGAGGGCCACCAGCATGAGCGCCATCATGATGGCCACGAGCTGCGAGCGCAGCGACGCCGATTTCCAGCGGTACAGCAAGGTCAGCGCTTCTCGGCAGTCCGCAGAACGTAGCCGACGCCGCGCTTGGTCTGGATCAGTGCCGGGGCATCGGGATCGATATCCACTTTGCGGCGCAGGTAGGAGATGTACGACTCCACGATCGAGGCGTCGCCGTTGAAGTCGTACTCCCATACATGGTCGAGGATCTGGGCCTTGGACAGGACCCGGTTCGGATTGAGCATGAGGTAGCGCAGGAGCTTGAATTCCGTGGGCGAGAGCTCGATCACGGTCCCGCCGCGGCGGACCTCGTGGGCGTCGTCGTCGAGCTGGAGGTCATCGACCCGGATCACGGCGTCATCGTCGACCTGGGGTTGCGTGCGCCGGAGTACGGCGCGGATGCGGGCCACCACCTCGTCGAGGCTGAACGGTTTGGTGACGTAATCGTCCCCGCCCACGGTCAAACCGGTGACTTTGTCCTCGGTGTCGTCCTTGGCCGTGAGGAACAGGACCGGGAAGTGCTTGCCGGCGGCGCGCAGGCGGCGGGTAACGGTGAAGCCGTCCATGTCCGGCAGCATGACGTCCAGCACCGCCAGATCGGGGGAGTGCAACTCAGCAGCAGCCAGCGCCTCGCGTCCGCTGCCGGCCGAGACGACTTCAAAACCAGCGAAGCGCAGGGACGTGGAGAGCAGCTCGCGGATGTTCGGTTCGTCATCGACGACGAGGAGCTTGGCTTCGGGACCGTTCTTCTTCATGTTCCCATGATGCTCCCAGACTCTGGGAGTTTTCTGAATGGAGGTTGTGTGTTGCATGGCCGCATCCCCGGCCCCCGCCTAGCCCGCGGTGCCGACGTCCTTGGCGTCCATGATCCGGTAGGCGTACCCCTGCTCGGCGAGGAACCGCTGCCGCTTCGCGGCGAAATCCTGGTCCAGGGTGTCCCTGGCCACGAGCGAATAGAACCGGGCGGAGCGGCCGTCCTTCTTCGGGCGCAGCAGCCGGCCCAGGCGCTGGGCCTCCTCCTGGCGGGACCCGAATGAACCGGAGACCTGGATCGCGACCGACGCCTCGGGCAGGTCGATGGAGAAATTGGCGACTTTGGACACCACCAGGGTCTGCACCTCGCCGGCGCGGAACGCGTCGAACAGCCGCTGGCGCTCCTTCACCGACGTGTCGCCCTTGATCACCGGCGCGCCCAGGCGCTCGCCGATCTCGTCGAGCTGGTCGATGTACTGCCCGATCACCAGGAGCTGTTCCCCGGCGTGTTCGGCGACGAGTTCTTCGACCACCCGGGTCTTCGTCTCGGAGGTGGCACACAGCCGGTATTTGTCGGCGTCCTCGGCCATGGCATAGGCCACCCGTTCGTCGCGGGGCAGGTCCACCCGGACTTCCACGCAATCGGCCGGGGCGATGTAGCCCTGGGCCTCGATGTCCTTCCACGGCGCGTCGTAGCGTTTCGGCCCGATCAGGCTGAAGACCTCGCCCTCCCGGCCGTCCTCCCGCACCAACGTGGCGGTCAGCCCGAGCCGCCGACGGGCCTGCAGGTCCGCCGTCATCCGGAAGATCGGCGCGGGCAGCAGGTGGACCTCGTCGTAGATGATCAGGCCCCAGTCGTTGCCGTCCACGAGCTCCAGGTGCGGGTACAGCCCGCCGCGCTTCGTGGTCAGGACCTGGTAGGTGGCGATCGTGACCGGCCGGACTTCCTTGACGGAGCCGGAGTACTCGCCGATCTCCTCCTCAGTCAGCGACGTGCGTTTGAGGAGCTCGTCCTTCCACTGCCGCGCGGCGACGGTGTTGGTCACCAGGATCAGTGTGGTGGTGGAGCTGGTGGCCATGGCGGCCGCGCCGACCAGCGTCTTGCCGGCGCCGCAGGGAAGGACGACGACGCCGCTGCCGCCGGCCCAGAAGTTCTCCGCGGCCAGTTGCTGGTAGGGCCGCAGCTTCCAGCCCGATTCGTTGAGCATGATGGGGTGCGGGGTGCCGTCCACGTAGCCGGCCAGGTCCTCGGCCGGCCAGCCAAGCTTGAGCAGCAGCTGCTTGAGCTGGCCGCGCTGGGAGGAATGCACCACCACCGTCTCGCCGTCGATCCGTGGCCCGAGCAGCGGGGCGATCTTCTTGGCGCGGCTGATTTCCTCGAGCACCGGGTAGTCGGAGGTGCGCATGACCAGGCCGTGCTGCGGGTCCTTCTCCAGCCGGAGCCGGCCGTACCGGGACATGGTCTCTTCGACGTCGATCAGCAGGGAATGGGGCACGGGGAAACGGGAGTACGTGAGCAGGGTGTCCAGCACTTTTTCGGCGTCCAGCCCGGCCGCCCGGGCGTTCCAGAGCCCCAGCGGCGTCAGCCGGTAGCTGTGCACATGCTCCGGGGCCCGTTCCAGCTCGGCGAACGCCGCGATGGCGTGCCGGGCCTCCGTTGCGAGTTCGTGGTCGACCTCCAGCAGGATGGTCTTGTCACTCTGGACGATCAGGGGCCCGTCATTCACTGGAACAATTCCTCTGTAGCTTCTACGTCGATAATGCGGTGGATGGACAGGACCCGCTCGATTTCCTTGTCCGGATCGAACACCCGCACCCGCCCGCCATTCACAGCTACCGGAACAACCGTCTCGCGGGTGGCATTCCCCATGCTGTCCACGACGTTCATGATGACCCGCTGCCTGAGGCGGATCGCCTTCAGCAGGGTCTCGAGGCCCAACTGGGTCGCTTCCTCGCTGCCCGGTGCCGCGGGCGGGTGGGCGCCGGAGCCCGGCGCCCGGGACCCGTTGGTGCGCAGCACGGCGAGCTGGGCCTCGATGTCGGCCTCCGGCGGAGCGGTCCGCGGGGCGGTGTAGACCGGCCGGCCGCTGCCGGGCGCAGGGGTGCTGCGGCGCAGCCGGACGATGGCGGAGGCAGCTTCCTCCAGGACCGGGGCGAGCCCCAGACCCCGGAGGGCCTGGGCGGTTTCCCGGGGCGCGGCGTGGGAGACGACCACGGTGGGCGCGATGCGCACCAGCCCGAGGCCAGCCGCGGCCGGGGCGTTGAGCAGTTCCAGCAGGGCAGCCTCGTCCTCGCTTTGGATAAAGCTGGCCGCGGCCCCCACCCGGAGCCGGGAATGGCGCGCGGCGGTGTCTTCGATGAGGTACTGGAGGGGCTGCGGGATGGCGGTGGCCGAATGCTGGCGCAGGAAGTCCAGCATCGCCGCGGCGTCCTGGCCGGTGTCGAGGGCCCGGCGCACGGAGGTGACGGAGAACCGGTAGATGGTGGCCGGTCCCTGCCCTTCGGCCGTGGCCATGGTCAGGAGCCGTTCGCTCAGTTCGGGGTCGAGGTAGCCCGGCGCCACCGCCGTCAGGTCCGCCTGCAGCAACACGTGCTGCAGGGCCGCCGGCAGGTGTTCGCCCAGGATCCCCAGGGCGTCGTCCGGCTGCTCGGCGGCGATCGCGGCGCCCAGCTGGCTCAGCGCCCCAGAGCCGATCAGGCCAAGCATCTCGGCCTCCGCGAGGATGCCGCGGATCAGCGAGCTGAAGCGCCTGGCCATCCGGGGCTGCGTCCACTCGGCACGCTCCAGCACGGCGGCGGCATCGAGGACGGGGGCCTGCCCGTCGGGCGCCACGGCCTCAAGGGTGAGTTCGTGCAGGATTTCCAGGACCCTTTTCCGGACCACCGGGGCGTCCGGCCGCTGCGCCTCGGCGGAGAGCGCATTGATGGTGGTCCCGGCCGGGCCCCGGTGCCCGGCCGGGCCCGGGGCGGCAGCATTCACCGGCTGGCCCACGAGGGACGGTGCGCGCTCGCTGGCCAGCCAGGCGTTGACCAGCCACAGCCACTGCTCCTGCCGCGGCAGCGACAGCCACTCCAGCTGCGGCGGCTGCACCCACGCAGAACTGTCGACGTCCAGCCGCAGCAGACCGGCCATTCCGCAGAGCTCCGCGAGGACGCCGGCCTCGTGCACGTCCATCCGCAGGGAATCCCCCAGCCGCTTCATCTCCCGGACCCCGACGCCCCCGCTTCGCAGCGTCGCCAGCGGCTGTTCGCGCACGGTGTAGAGCACTTCGCCGACGAGCCGCAGCGTCTCGGCGATGGCGCCCAACGCGGCGTTTCGGCGCAGCCCCGCGCTCGTGTTGCCCAGCCGGGGGACAGGCGGCGTGAGCGAAAAGTTCTCGATGACAAACCCGCCGCGCAGCGACACTCCGACGCTGTGCGGCAGTTCGACGTGCGCGGCGTCCAGCGGTACCAGCAGCCCGCGCGCCAGCAGCCAGTCCACGGGGCCGACGTCGGCGCCTTCGTGGAGCACGGACGCCCGGCGCTGCGCCTGCGGGACGGCGCCCATGGCCCAGTTCCCGAACCGGGCCAGAAGGGCGGCGGTCCGGTCCGGTGCGGTGGCCAGGATTTGCTGGAGCGATTCCGGTGTTGCCGTCCAGTGCTGCAGGGACAGGGCGGCTTCCATCGGCGTCGTGGCGGGAGAGATGGACGCCCCGGCGCGGTGAAGTTCCCCCACCAGCTGCACCACGCGCTGCGTGAAAGCAGGCTGGAGCCGCACCAGTTCGGTGTAGCTGCGCCCCAGCCCCGCAGGGTAGATGCCAATCACGTCCTTGAGGCTGCCGACCGGAAGGTAGTGGCGCTGCTTGGCGGCGGCGGGGGTCGCGCCGTGCGGCGGATCTGCGCGGTGGACGAGGGCCAGTTCCTGCAGGGAATGGAGGAGCCGGTCGACGGCGGCAACCGAGGAGCCGTTGATCAGTTTCTTCAGCATCGCCGCCGACGCGCTGTGCCCGGTATCGGCGTTGGTGCACAGGTGCAGGGTTTCCAGGACCTGCATCTGCGGGCGGTTGAGCCGTTCGAGTGCCCGCTGGACGCTGACGCGTCCGCTGGCGCGGGCGGCGAGGGCGGCGAAGTCCGGGACGCCGGGAGAAATCAGGTCCGGCCGCGCGGAGAACAAGGCCCGCAACGATTCGTCGCTTCGTGCCTGAAGTTCCTTGCTGAGCGCGCGGATGAGGGACATCGCTCCAACGTTACCTTTCGCCGGGCCCGCGCGGGCGGCGCCGGGCTGCCACCGCGTCTACAACGAGGGCCAGCATGAGCAGGAATGCCACCGGGAGGCCGTAGAGGGCCGTCGAGGTAATCCAAGCGGGCGCCACGGCATTGTTGAAGGCCATCGCCATGACAGCGCCGACGGCAACGAGGGACAGCACAGCAAGGGTGGCCGCTACGATCATCAAAGGCCGCCGGTAACGCGTCAGTGTCATGGGGGCAACGCTAACAGTCCGGCATCGCCCGCGCCTCAAGCCGTTAAAGTGAACCAGGCAGGATAACCTTGGAGATACAGACCAACACGGTCCGGGCAGTCATACCCTGAACCCGCGTATCCATGCGGATGCGGTGACCGCCGGCCGTGTCCCCGCAGAACGAAGAAGGTTGATTACGTGCCTACCGGCAAGGTCAAGTGGTATGACAAGGAAAAAGGCTTCGGATTCCTCGCGGGCGAGGACGGCCAGGAAGTCTTCCTGCCCAAGTCCGCGCTGCCCGAAGGCATCACGGAGCTCAAGGCCGGCACGCGTGTTGAATTTGGTGTAGCCGACGGACGCAAGGGTGCCCAGGCCCTGGGCCTGCGCGTGCTGGACAAGACGCCGTCCATCGCCAAGGCAAAGCGGCCCAGCGCCAAGGACCTTGCCCCGCTGGTCCAGGACCTCGTCAGCGTGCTGGATAACCTGTCCGGGACCCTGTCCGCGGGCAAGTACCCGGAAGGCAACAAGGGCAAGGCGATCGCAGCGGCCCTCCGTAAGGTTGCCGACGAGCTGGACGTATAAGGCTTTTGATGACTCAGGAACCTGATCAGTTGCCGGCGCCGGATGCCGGAACCGCAGCGCCCGCCGGGGCCAAAGCAACCGGCTCCAAGCAGGGAATCCGCCCGCGCGCCGGCGTGCCCGTCTGGCGCACCGGCAAGCCTGACGCCTTCCTGGCCGCCGCCGTCGACGTCGCCCGCACCGCGGTGGAGGGCATTGCCCCCGCCGAGCAGATCGGCGAGCACATCGGTGCCCGGAGCGAGGGCGACCGCCTGGTGACCCACCTGTTCGAATCCAGGCTCCCCGGATACCTGGGCTGGCAGTGGTACGCCGTGCTGACACGCAACTCGCGCTCCAAGGTGGTCACGGTGGACGAACTTGGGCTCCTGCCCTCCGAGGACTCCATCCTGGCACCGGCCTGGGTTCCGTGGGCCGAACGGGTCCGCCCGGAAGACGCGCAGGCTGACGAGGCTGCCGAGGCGCCGTCCGGTTCCGAAGCGCCGTCACAGGCGTCCGACGCCGACCAGCAGGATGACGCCGACGCCGACGCCGACGCCGACGCCGACGCCGACGCCGACGCCGCTGACGCCGACACTGACGCCGACGACGCCACTGACACCGACGACGACGAGCGGGAACGCTCCACGGGCGAGGCCGACTAGCGGTTGGAAGCGTCCGGGAGGGTGTCTGGGGAGGGCTGGGGCTGATGTCCACGTTCAAATCCCTGCACATCCTGAACTACCGGGTCTGGTTCGTCGGCGCCCTCATTTCCAACGTTGGCACCTGGATGCAGCGCACCGCCCAGGACTGGCTGGTGTTCGCCCACCTGACGGCGCACGATGCCGGGGCGGTGGGAATCACAATGGCCCTGCAGCTGGGCCCGCAACTCTTCCTGGCACCCGTGGCCGGGCTGGTCGCCGACCGGTTCAACCGCAAGAGGCTCCTGGTGCTGACGCAGTCCGCCATGGCGCTGCTGAGCGCGGGGCTGGGCATCCTGGTGGTCACGGGCGCGGCGCAGCTCTGGCACGTCTACGCCTTTGCCCTGATGCTCGGGGTGGTCTCCGCCCTGGACGCCCCCGTCCGGCAGACCTTCGTCTCGGAACTCGTCCAGGACGACTACCTGCCCAACGCAGTGGCCCTGAACAGCGCGTCTTTCAATGTTGCCCGGATGATCGGTCCGGCCGTCGCCGGCGTGCTCACGGCCGTCGTCGGGCCCGGCTGGGTCTTCCTCATTAATACGCTCACCTTTGTGCCCCTGTTGCTGAGCCTGGCGAAAATCCCGTCGTCGTCGCTGCGCCGGCTGCCGCGGGCACCGGCGGGCAAGGGCAGGATCCGGGAGGGGCTGCGCTATGTGAGGTACCGTCCGGATTTGGTCGTGGTGCTGGTGGCGATCTTCATCGTGGGAACTCTGGGGCTGAATTTCGCCCTGTTCATCGCGGCCATGGTGGGGACCGAATTCGGCCTGGACGCGGGGGCCTTCGGCCTGATGAATTCGATCATGGCCATCGGATCCGTCGCCGGGGCCCTGCTGTCCGCCGGGCGCGGCAAGCCACGGCTGCGGGTCATCTTCGGGGCGGCCGCCGCCTTCGGCGTGACCTCGGGCATCGCAGCGATGGCCCCGAACTACTTCTGGTACGGCGTCGCACTTGTGCCCGTGGGGCTGTTCGCGATCACCATGATGACGAGCGCCAACGGGTACGTCCAGACCACGACAGAGCCCGTAATGCGGGGCCGGGTGATGGCCCTCTACATGGCGATCTTCATGGGCGGAACCCCCCTTGGTGCGCCGCTCGTCGGCTGGGTGGCAAACACCGCCGGCCCCCGCTGGTCCATGGCGGTCGCGGCGGGCGCCGGCCTGCTGGCGGCCCTGATCGGGCTGGTGTGGATCATCCGCGCGAAGCACCTGCGGCTCCACTTCAACCGCCGCGCCCACGGGCTGCGGTACTTCCGCGTCGAAAGCCGGACCGGGGCGGCCGGTGCCGGCAGGGACGCGCTGCCGGAGGCACAGCAGGGCGGACGGACCTGAAACGACGACGGCGCCGTCACGGCTTAGGTTCTCAGGGGCCGTGACGCCGCCGGACGCAGGGCTACTTCTTCAGTTCCGCCACGACGAAATCGATGCACTCGAGCAGTGCCGAGACATCGTCGGGCTCGATCGCCACGAAGGTGGCGATGCGCAGCTGGTTGCGGCCCAGCTTGCGGTACGGCTCGGTGTCGACGACGCCGTTGGCGCGGAGCACCTTGGCGATGGCCGCGGCGTCGATCGAGTCATCGAAGTCGATCGTGGCGATCACGTTCGAGCGGTCCTCGGCCTTGGCCACGAACGGCGTGGCGTATTCGGACGCTTCGGCCCAGCGGTAGATGCGGCCGGCAGAATCCGTGGTCCGGCCGGCGGCGAAGTCCAGGCCGCCGTTGGCGTTGAGCCACTGCACCTGGGCGTCCAGGGTCACCAGGGTGGCCAGTGCGGGGGTGTTGTAGGTCTGGTTCAGCCGGGAATTGTCGATCGCCGTCTGGAGGTCAAGGAAGTCGGGAATCCAGCGGTCGCCGGCCTTGATCCGTGCCGCCCGTTCCAGCGCGGCCGGGGAGAACAGGCCCAGCCACAGGCCGCCGTCGGATGCGAAGTTCTTCTGCGGCGCGAAGTAGTACACGTCCGACTCCGCCACGTCCACGTCCAGCCCGCCCGCGGCCGAGGTCGCGTCCACGAGCACCAGCGACCCCTCGTCGGCGCCGGCCACCCGCTGGACGGGGGCGGCCACGCCGGTTGAGGTCTCGTTCTGCGGCCACGCATAGACGTCGACGCCGGCCTCCGCCCGGGCGGTGGGGCGGGTGCCGGGTTCGGCCTTGATGATGGAGGACTCGGCAAGGAACGGCGCCTTGTTGGTGGCGGAGGCGAACTTCGAGCCGAACTCGCCGAAGGACAGGTGCTGCGCTTTGTTCTCCACGAGCCCGAAGCTGGCAATGTCCCAGAACGCGGTAGATCCGCCGACGCCCAGCACGACTTCATAGCCTTCCGGTGCCCGGAAGAATTCGCTGAGGCCGCTGCGCACCGAGCCGACCAGGTTCTTCACGGGTGCCTGGCGGTGCGAGGTCCCCAGCAGCTTCGACGATGCCGCGGCCAGGGCGTCCATCTGTTCCGGCCGGACTTTGGACGGGCCGGCGCCGAACCGTCCGTCCTTGGGCAGGAGGTTGGCGGGGATCGTGATGCTGGTGTCGCTCACAGTGGCTCCAATTTTCGGCTGGTTCGTAGCGTGGCTGGGAGGTGGCGGGCAGGGATGGCTACCACGGACCCCCCTTTTCATTCTGCCTGTTTCATTCTGCCTGTTTTATTTTGCCTGACAGCTCCCGGCGATACGGAAAAAGGCCTGTCATAGTCCGGTCATTGAGACGCCGGGGACGGCCGGCCGGCTGGGGCTGGGATAATAGCTCCAGGTCGATCGAAAGATTATCCGGAGTAATTCAAAATAGGCTAGGCTGGCATGCGAACGTACGGCGGTTCCCGCCTGGGCGCATCCTGCATGCAGCCCGCACGCGGTACGGTGGGAATGACGCTAGGACTGCGCTCGAGGAGCTGAGCTGAATGACGGATCTGATCGATACCACGGAGATGTATCTTCGGACCATTCTGGAACTTGAAGAAGAAAACATCGTTGCCCTCCGCGCCCGCATCGCCGAACGGCTCCGCCACTCCGGCCCCACTGTGTCCCAGACGATCGGCCGGATGGAGCGCGACGGGCTGGTGGTTGTTTCCGGCGACCGGCACCTTGAATTGACGGAAACCGGACGGAAACGTGCAATCGGTGTCATGCGCAAGCACCGTCTGGCCGAACGCCTCCTCGCGGACGTGATCGGGCTCGACTGGGCCTACGTCCACGAGGAAGCGTGCCGCTGGGAACATGTCATGAGCGAACGCGTCGAGCGAAGAATCTTCGAGATGCTCAACCACCCGACAGTCTCGCCCTACGGAAACCCTATTCCGGGGCTTGCGGATCTTGGCGGCGTTCCCAATGGCGCCCCCGTGGACAGGCCTGTGAACCTGCTGGAGGCCATGGCCGGCTACGGGGTAAGTTCCCGGGTTACGGTCAACCGGCTCGCGGAGCCGATCCAGGTGGAGCCGGAGCTTCTGGCCCAGCTCGACGAGGGCGGAATCAGGCCTGGCGCGCTTGTCTCGCTGGAGCGGGTGGGGGAGTACATCTCGGTCCGCGTCCCCGATATCGAAGGTGCCCTGGAACTGCCGCCCGAGGTTGCCGCGCACGTCTTTGTAACAGTCGCCTGACCAGCCACTACGCGCCGGTCATGGGACGACCCATGAGTTGTCCACAATTGCGGTTACGGATTTATTACCGGGCGGCTTAATCGCCTATAGTTAGTGCCCAGTACCGATACCAAAGCGTTACCTGATCCGAAGCCGAGCCCTGCCAGCGGATCAGTCGCAGAACTACCTCCTGGCAGGGGCGGGGGAACCACTTTCGGCTGCTACTTCGGCAGCCTTGGGGTGAAGTCCGTCAGCGGCAAGCAGCTTCCACCGAAGGATCCCCTGGGGATGCATCTGTGCGTGGCTGCTTGCAACGGCGGACCGGGTCTTTGATCTCTCTGACCCGAATCCGACAGCTAACTTCGCAGGCCATCCAGAGAGGAACCGTTCTTGACCACCCAGACCTCCAGGGGCCGTCGCCGCGCGACCGGTCCCGCACCGGAGCCGCGTCCCGTCGTCGCACACACGGCCGAACGCCCGCGGGACGTGCACCGGGATGAACGCCGTCGCCGTCGCAGTCCGTTCCGCCAGGTCACGGACTTTGCCGCGGCCAGCGGGGTCGGGCAGAAGGCCGGGATCGCCCTGGCCGCAACTGGTCTGGTTCTGACCGTGACGGTCCCCGTCACGAGCCCGGTGATGGCTTCGAATCCGGGCGGGTCCGGCGCGCTCTCCGCTGCCGTGCAGCCGGATGTCACCGCTGCCGCCGCCGCCAAAGTCGACTTCAACCGCACGGCCGTCACCACGAAGGGCGATCCGGACGGGAAACTCAAGCAGCTGCTGAGCGCCCAGTCTGTGGGCACCATCACCCGCGCGGCATCGGCCGGCACCCTGGGTGCGCCGCTCGACCAGCTGGTCACGGCCTCGCCCTTCGGCTACCGTGTCAGCCCCATTACCGGGGGCGCGGGGGAGTTCCACCGCGGCCAGGATTTCGCCGCCCAGTGCGGCACGGCGGTCCACGCGGCCGCCAGCGGCACCGTGACCTTCAACGGCTGGCATCCCTTCGGCGGGGGGAACCGCGTGGTCATCGATCACGGCAACGGCCTGGAGACCACGTACAACCACCTGTCCTCGGCCTCGGTCAAGGTCGGCCAGAAGGTTTCCCGCGGTGACGTCGTCGCCATGAGCGGAACCACCGGCGCCTCCACGGGCTGCCACCTCCACTTTGAAGTGATGGTCAACGGCGATGTCGTTGACCCGCTCGGCTGGCTCTAAAAAGACGATGGGCTGCTCTCAACTTCCTGTGACACGCCGTGATCTGAATGTGACATTGGATCCGGACTGCTGTAGGGTTTGAAGCACGCCAACTTTTCCGAAGTTGGCGCTCTTGAGTGGATTGCCTAGCTCTGCCACCGCTCAAGGTCCGTTCGCATTACATCGTCTGGCAGGGGCGGGGGAACCAATTTTGGCCTTCGAAAGAAGGCCTTGGGGTTAAGTCGCAAAGCTTCCCAGGAAGCAGCGCGGCCGGGTGACTCCCATCCGAATCCGACAGCTCACCTCGTAGGCATTGGGAGAGGCTACTTTCGTGTCTTCACGCCACAATTCTGCGCGCATGCGCACCGGCGAGGCTCTGTCGAGCCCGCTGGAATCCACATCACGTGCCGCCCTTGCCGGCGCCCGGATTGGATCACGTTCCGCAGGCTCAATCTCTAGCGAGCCCGGACAGCATGCAGTTTCCGCTTTTGGCGCGTCTTCGCAGTACACCCTTCGCTAAGTAACCCATTTCGGGGCGATCCGGCGTACCCCCAAGATGCCGGAGCGTCCTCAGTCCGCGCCCGAAAGCGCGCGGTCCAAGGATCACGAAAGAGAGAACTTAATGACTACTCGTGCAAACGTTGCACGGCACCGCGCCGAGGTCACCAAGACCAACTCGCTGGCTGTTATTGCTAAGGCTGTCGGCGACAACGCCGGCGGCGTGGGTCGTCAGGCTGCGGTCATCGCCGCAGCTTCCGGTCTGGTCCTGACCAGCGGAATCGCAGCCAACGCTGCTGAAACCAATGTTCAGCGCGAATCCACCTCCGCTTCGGCCCTGGAAGTCCAGTCCGCAGCTCCGGCCACCATCTCGGCCGCTTCCACCATCGCGATCTCCTACGAGAAGCCCGCCGTGACCACCACGCCGGCTCCCGTTGTCGAGGCTCCCAAGCCCGTTGTCAAGGTCCAGGACGCCACGGCCACCCGCGCCGGCGGCACCGAGCTTGGCGTCAGCGGCGGCGTCGCTGCCCAGGCCCCCGCTGGCATCGGAAGCGGCGCAGGCGCGACCATCGCCGCCGCTGCCTACGCACAGATCGGCGTGGCGCAGGACTGCACCGCCCTCGCCACCAACGCCCTGGCCGCGGCAGGCATCCACTACCACGGCTGGCCGGCAGGTTACCTGTCCCTGGGCCGCACCGTGAGCGCCGCCGAGGCACGCCCGGGCGACCTCGCTTACTACCAGAACGGCGGCGTGGGCATGGCTCACATCGCGGTCTACGTCGGCAACGGCATGGCAGTGCACGGCGGCTGGAACGGCGGCACCACCGCGCTGTACAGCGTCAACGTCGGCTCCGGCCCGGTCTTCATCCGCGTCGGCGCCTAAGCACGAACCCCAGCATTCCGAAAGACCCCCGCCTGCAGGCGGGGGTCTTTTGCGTTGCCGTGCAGTGAACTTTCCGCGCCCGGGACCGCACCGGTGAAAAAATATTCGGTGATCCGGCACTTGAGTGTTTACTCTTGTGTTGTCGATCCATAGCCCGACCATGCAGAGGGCAGCCGGCCCTCGTGCCGCTGGCGGGTGCGGCCGTGAAGAGGTATGCGGATGCGCACTCTCGTTCTGAATGCTGGATATGAACCGCTGGCGGTCATCACCTTCCGCC
This sequence comes from Arthrobacter sp. 10T425, assembly GCF_056393985.1. NCBI lineage: Bacteria > Bacillati > Actinomycetota > Actinomycetes > Micrococcales > Micrococcaceae > Arthrobacter > Arthrobacter sp. 10T425. The sequence goes on from NZ_JBFTGZ010000006.1 coordinate 111,603, forward strand.
GGGCGCTCGTCCTTGTCCTGACCGGAAAGGCCAGCGTGGTGGCCGAAGGGGACGACCCCGTGGTCGGCCCCCAGGACATTTTGGGCCGCCCGTCCGTGATCCTGCTGAACCGCTACATCCGGCCCAGGTACAACACAATGACTGCGGTGAGCCGCCGCGGCGTGCTGCGCCGGGATGCCCACCGCTGCGCGTACTGCGGCAAGGCTGCCCACACCATCGACCACATCCAGCCCAAATCGCGGGGCGGGGCCGACTCCTGGGAGAATCTGGTGGCGGCGTGCCTGCGGTGCAACAACGCCAAGAGCGACCATACGCCGGCGGAGATGGGCTGGAAGATCGGTTTTGTTCCGGGCCCGCCAAAGGGTGCCATCTGGCAGATCAAGGAACTCGAGAAGCCGACGCCGGCCTGGGATCCGTTCCTGCTGCCTGAATCGGCTGCCTGATCTGCCCCCTTGCTGATTGATCAGCCGGTGAAGACGCTGCCGGCGCACGTGACGGCTTGTTCGGTGGCCGCTGGCGCCGCGCTAGGCTGAAACGATGGAGTTCGATGCCATCATTCTCGCCGGGGGGCGGTCCTCACGCCTCGGCGGCGTGCCCAAATCCGGGCTGGTCTACGACGGCGCCACCCTCCTGGAGCGGTCACTGCGGGCCGCCGGCGCGGCGGGGCGCACCGTCGTCGTCGGCCCCGACCCCGGGGGCCTGCCCGGCGGCGTCCTGACCTGCCGGGAAGAGCCGCCCTTCGCGGGTCCGGCCGCAGCCATCGCGGCGGGGCTGGCCGCCCTGGCCGCCGATCACGCGAGCCGGCACGCAGCAGCCGCGCCCTATACCCTCGTCCTGGCGTGTGACATGCCCCGGTCGGAAGGCGCGGTCCATGCCCTGGCCGAGGCGCTGGCCGCGTCCGGTGCAGGCACGCCGGAAAGGGACGCGGCCGACGGCGTCATGGCCGTCTCGGCCGACGGCCGGAAACAGCCGCTCGCGGGCTTTTATGGCACGGCCGTGCTACATCGTTCTGTCGCGGACGCCGCGTCCCGGGACCGGCTGGAAAACGCGTCGGTGTTCGCCCTTCTTGCTAGGCTGGACGTGCGGGAAGTTCGCGTTCCCCCGGGTTCCACGGATGACGTCGACACCTGGGATGACGCGTCCGCACTGGGGGTATCCGGCAGGATTCCCGACGGCGGTCCGGGCTCCGGCCCGGCTCTGCACAGCTGAACTCGACCATGGAGGCAAACGGTGAAAAGCCAGGACGAAACACTGGAAGACTGGTGCCGTGCCCTGCTCCAGGCCCTGGAGCTGGACGACGTTGAGATTGACGTGAATGAGGTCCTCGCCCTGGCCGGCGTGGCCGCCCATTCCGTGGTGCGCCCGGCGGCACCGCTGACCACATTCATTGCCGGCTTTGCGGCCGGCCTGGCCTCAGGCTCCGGGCAGGCCACGGACTCCGTGTCCATGGAGTCCGCGATGGCCGTGGCCCGCCGGCTCGCCAAGGACTACGCAGCCGCCGAAACTTCCGGGGCATGACGGCTGCGGCCCCGGACGGCAACGGCCCCGCTGCCCCTGGCAGAGATGGCGGTGAAGATGGCGTCAACGATACCGGCGGAAATGGCGTCGGAACTGGCGGTGGAGAGGCTCCCGTAGACGGCCCTGGTGGCCCTCACATCGCGGCGCACCAGGATGCAGCGGGCGAAGACACTGCGGACCAGGATGCAGCGGACGAGGAGGCAGGGGACCAGGGCGCCGCGGACCAGGACGCCGCGGACCAGGACGCCGCGGACGAGGACACTGCCGCGGAGCCGCACAGGCACCTGGCCCACACGTGGCAGGAGGCCCGGCAACTCGCGTTCGAGTGCGCCGTTCCCATCCCGGCCGCCCCTGTTCCGCTGCGGCAGACGCTCGGCCGGACGCTCGCGGCGGACGTCGTTGCCCGGCAGGACATGCCCCATTACGCTTCCTCTGCCATGGACGGCTGGGCCGTCAACGGCAGCGGCCCCTGGATCCTGGCCGAACCCGGCCAGCGTCTGGCACCACATCAGGGCAGCCCGATTGCCACCGGCGGCCTCATCCCGCCCGGGGCCAAGGCCGTGTTGCGCAGCGAAAGCGGCATCATCGACGCCGACGAGGACGGCCTGCCCGTCCTGAAGCTGGGCGGCACCGCGAAGCCGGGAGACCCGCGCAACGGCGACCACATCAGGAAGGCCGGGGAGGAAGCCGCCGCCGGGGACGTACTGATCAAGCGCGGCACGGTCCTGAACCCGGCCCATCTGGCCCTCGCCGCGCTGGCCGGAAGTGACACCCTTCCCGTGCTCGGCAAGGCCGTGGTCCGCCTCGTTTTCACTGGCTCCGAGGTCGTGACGAGCGGGATACCGGCACCCGGGCAGGTCCGCGACACCTTCGGACCCCAACTGGCCGCCGTGGTGGGAATGCTCGGCGGGATCTGTACCGAAGAAGTGAAAGTCGGCGACACCTACGCCGAGTGGCTCGCCGCCCTCGAGGACACCGATCCTGCCGGTGAAAACCTGCCTGCCGACGTCGTGGTCACCACCGGCGGCACGGGGCGCTCCGGGACAGACCACCTCAGGCGCTCGGTCGCCGAGCTCGGCGGCCGCCTGCTGATCGACGGAATCGCCATGCGCCCGGGCCACCCCGCCGTGCTGGCCGAGCTGCCGGACGGCCGTTACATCCTCGGCCTGCCAGGAAACCCGCTAGCGGCCATGATGGCGCTGTCCACGATCGGTGCCCCACTCCTGGCGGCACTCGGGCACAGCGCGATCCCCCCGCTCAGCGAGGTGCCCTGCGGCTCGACAATTGACGCCGACCCGGGCCGGACCCGGCTCATGCCCTTCCGGCTGCTCTATGGCATGGCATCGCCGGCGCAGCACACCGGCCCGGGAATGATGCGGGGGCTGGCCGCCGCCGACGGTGTGCTGGTGGTCCCGCCCCATGGCGTGCAGCTGGGGGAACTGGTCCCCGCCTTCGCCCTCCCGTGGGGTGCGCCGTTGCCTGACGCGTCGGCAGCGGCCGCCGAACAGAAGCCGGCGGCGAAGCGGACCGCCAGGAAAACCTCGGCCAGTGACGGGCCGGTGGACTGGAGTGCCCTTTTGGGCTGAGTCCTGGCCCGCTGCGCCGGCGCGGAGACAAGGCACGCCGCCAGGATCAGGCACTTACAATGATGGAACCAGCCAAAGATTCAAACAGCCGCTAGCTTCAAACAGCGGCACACTATGTTGCTTAGGAGCACCGGATGGGCCGTGTGACACAGCGCCGCAAGGTGCACAAGATCGTCCTGGACGGGTCCCCGCAGGCCCTCGAATTCCCGGTCCGGCACCGGGAGGACGTCCTTGCCGTCGAGGAACCGCTGGAAATCCGGCTCGGCAACATGTCATTCTCCGTCACCATGCGAACGCCGGGCAATGACTTCGACCTCGTCGCAGGCTTCCTCGTCTCGGAGGGGATCATCTGGGCTCCCGAACAGCTGGTCTCGCTCAGGTTCTGCGCCGGCGAAGACGCCGACGGCATGCAGACGTTCAACGTGGTGGAGGCCCAGCTCAGGCCCGACGTCGTACGACCCCATACCGGACGCAACGTCTTCACCTCCAGTTCCTGCGGCATCTGCGGCACTGACTCGATCGATGCCGTACGGAAGTCCTCGCACTACAGCCCGGCACACGATCCGCTGACCGTCCCCGTCGAAACGCTCGCGGCCCTCCCGGACGCCCTCCGGTCCGCCCAGGAGGTCTTCGAAGTCACCGGCGGCGTGCACGCCGCCGGGCTCTTCAGGATCTCCGACGACGGCTCGGCCGAATTGCTGTGCCTGCGCGAAGACGTGGGCCGGCACAACGCGGTGGACAAGGTGGTGGGCTGGGCGCTCCGCGAAGGCCTGCTCCCGCTCCGGGGCACCGTACTGCAGGTGTCCGGCCGTGCATCGTTCGAGCTCGTCCAAAAGGCTGCCCTCGCCGGCATCCCGGTCCTCGCCGCTGTCAGTGCCCCCTCCAGCCTGGCCGTCGAGCTCGCCGAGGCCAGCGGGATGACACTGGCCGGGTTCAGCCGCGGGACCAGCCTGAACGTGTACGCGGGCCAGCAACGCGTAGCCGTTCCGGCGCCCGCGGCCGGCTAGGGGCAACAGTTGGCCAACGGGTTCTCCGCGGCGTAAGTTTTATCCATCGATTGGAGTCGATCGGACCCCCCAGCGCTGAAGAGGATCACATTGCACGACGACCGCCGTCTTACGGAAGTCCGGCTGGACCGCTTTCTGCGTGACCGGATCGGCCCGGCCGTCTACCCGCGCAGCGTGCCGCTGACGCTAAGTAACTGGGACGCGCCGGACGAACCCGTGCCGGTGCTCGAGGCCCTGCGGCAGGAGTTCACGCCCCAGGAACAAGGCGTGGCCTGGGGCCGGCCCTGGAGCACCAAGTGGCTCCGGCTCCGGGGTGAGGTGCCGGACGCCTGGGGAACCGCGGCCGGAACCTCCGTGGAAGTCCTCGTGGACCTCGGCTTCAGCGGCGACCTCCCGGGATTCCAGTGCGAAGGCATTGCCTGGCGGTCCGACGGGACCATCATCAAGGCGATCTCGCCGCGGAACCAGTACATCCCGCTCAAGGTCCTGGGCAGTGGCATGGCCGTTGACTTCTACGTCGAAGCCGCGGCCAATCCCGACTTGTCCCAGAACTGGACTTTCGCCGCCACCCCCTACGGCGACAAGGCGACGTCGGGCAGCGAGCCGAAGTACCGCCTCGGCAGGATCGCCATCGCCGAACGCAACCAGACCGTCTGGGAACTGCAGCAGGACATCCTCACGCTCAGCGGGCTGATGCACGAACTGCCCATGGACCTGCCCCGCCGCCACGACATCCTGCGGTCGCTCGAACGCATGCTGGACATCATGGACCCCGACGACGTTGCCGGGACCGCGGAGGCCGGACGGGCCGCCTTGGCCGGAGCCCTGTCCCGGCCGGCCTATGCCTCGGCGCACCAGCTTGTGGCCACGGGCCACGCCCACATCGATTCGGCCTGGTTGTGGCCGGTCCGGGAAACCATCCGCAAGTGCGCCCGGACGTTCTCCAACGTCGTGGCCCTGATGGACGAGAATCCCGATTTCATCTTTTCGTGCTCCTCCGCCCAGCAGCTCGCGTGGATGAAGGAGTACTATCCGGAGCTCTTCGGGCGCATCCGGGACAAGGTCCGCGCCGGCCAGTTCGTTCCCGTCGGCGGGATGTGGGTCGAATCCGACTCCAACATGCCCGGCGGCGAGGCCATGGCACGGCAGTTCCTCGAGGGTAAAAGCTTTTTCCTGGCCGAATTCGGGGTTGATTGCCAGGAGGCGTGGCTGCCGGACACCTTCGGGTATTCCGCTGCCCTGCCGCAGATCATCAAGGCCGCAGGCAGCCGCTGGTTCCTGACCCAGAAGATCTCCTGGAACCAGGTCAACAGGATGCCTCACCACACCTTCAACTGGGAGGGAATCGACGGCACCCGCATCTTCACCCATTTCCCACCGGTGGACAGCTACAACTCCGACCTCAGTGCCCGGGACCTGGCGCACGCAGAACGGAACTACCGGGACCACGGACGCGGAGGCACGTCGCTGGTTCCGTTCGGGTACGGCGACGGCGGCGGGGGCCCAACACGCGAGATGCTGGCCGCAGCGCAGCGCACGGCGGATCTGGAAGGATCCCCGAAGGTGCGGGTCGGCTCGGCGGCCAGCTTCTTCAGCCAGGCCCAGGCCGAGTATGAGCCCCTTCCGGTCTGGGTGGGGGAGATGTACCTGGAACTGCACCGCGGCACCTACACCAGCCAGGCCAGGACCAAGCTGGGGAACCGGCGCAGCGAGCACCTCCTCCGGGAAGCCGAGCTCTGGAGTGCCACCGCGGCTGTGCGGACCGGGCACCGCTACCCGGCTGCGGAGCTCAAGCGCCTCTGGCGGCTGGTCCTGCTGCAGCAGTTTCACGACATCCTGCCGGGAAGTTCCATCGCTTGGGTCCACCAGGACGCCGAACGGAACTACGCCGCCGTCGAACGGGGACTGGAAGCGATCATCACGAACGCCGCCGCGGCGGCCCTCGGCACCGGCAGCCGGGAATTCCTGCTCAACGCCGCCCCGCACGAGCGCCTGGGCGTGCCTGCCCTGGCGGCTGCTGAACCGGTCCGGCCCGGGCAGCCGGTAGAGGTCACTGAGGACGGCGGCGGCTACATCCTGGACAATGGCATCATCCGTGCCGTGGTGGATGCCCGCGGACTGCTGGTCTCCCTCACGGACCGGGCCACCGGACGCGAGGCGATTGCTCCCGGCGAGGTGGGAAACCTCCTGGAGCTGCACCGGGACACGCCCAATGAATGGGACGCGTGGGACATCGACGCCTTCTACCGCAGGAACGTCGTCCGTCTGGAACAGGCGCTTTCGGTGGCGCTGGAGCGCGACCCCCGGGGCGAAAACCCGGCCGCCGTCGTGGTGGTGGAGCGGATGGCCGGGTCCTCCGCGGTGACCCAACGGATTACACTAGCGCCGGGTGCAGACTCGCTCGCGATCACTACGGCCGTGGACTGGCAGGAGAGCGAAAAGCTGCTCAAGCTGGGTTTTGCATTGGATGTCAGGGCCGACCGGTCGGCGGCGGAGACGCAGTTCGGGCACGTGTTCCGCCCGACCCATGTCAACACGTCCTGGGAGGCCGCGAAATTCGAAATCTGCGCCCACCGCTGGATCCACGTCGCCGAGCCGGGCTATGGGGTGGCGATCTCCAACGCTTCCAGCTATGGCCACGACGTCACCCGCAATGTCCGGGAGGACGACGGCGGCACCACCACCACAGTGCGGCTCTCGCTCCTGCGGGCACCGAAGTTTCCGGATCCCGGCGCGGACCAGGGCAGGCACGAGCTGCACGTCACGGTCCGTCCGGGCGCCACGATCGCCGACGCCGTCGAAGAGGGCTACCGCACCAACCTGGCGCCGCGGATGGTGCACGGGGCGCACGGGGTGGAACCGCTGGTCACGGTGGTCAATCAGGCCCTTGTCATTGAAGCGGTCAAACTCGCTGAAGACGGTTCCGGGGATGTGATTGTCCGGTTCTACGAAGCACTGGGGGAGCGGTCCACCGGCGCGGTGAAGGCCAATTTCCCGGTCCGCGGGCTGCACGCCGTGGATCTGTTGGAACGGCCCGTCGATGCCCCGGGAGTGACGGCGGGCGGCAATTCCGCCGAGCTGACGTTGCGGCCCTTCCAGCTGGTCACGCTGAGGTTTGTGCGCTAACAGGCAGGGCCGCCTGACGCCGCCTTTCCCGCAGGGGAATCCGGCCCGCAGTGTCGGGGAATCCGAATACTGTCGGGAACAACCGGAAAACCCCTTAAACAGGCTGAGTGGGAGCGGTCCTACCGGACCGCTACCACTCATCCCCCCAATGGCGCTTGGACGGCTGCCTCTGCTTCGCACGGCTGACTTCCGTACACGAAGCGATTGCCGCATTCACACATTCATGATTCTCTCACGGTCTAATGATTTTGTGAATGCCTACTTTTGGTTCTTGCGAAATGTTGCGCGAGCGTTATGAGATTCTTTGGCGGCGAGCCCGGAAGCCCAGAACAGTCCCAGGCCCAGGACATAGCCCAGGACGGCCAAATAGTTGACCGTCTGCTGAGCGAGGGTCCACGCTTTCGGGGCGAAGGAGGCAGGTACGCTGCAGGCGGTGGCGAGGGCGCCGAGGCATGTCAGGAGGGCCGCGGCACGCACCAGCCGCGGCAGCTGGCTCCTGGTGGTGGCCACCAATGCCGGCAGCAGGGCGAGGGAGACGAAAGCAGGATAGGTGCGGCCGGCCGCGGCGTAGAACGGCGCCAGGGCGGCATTGCGTCCCCCGTTGTCCGCGATGTCCAGCATGCCGGCCGAGGACCCGCGGGTGTCCATGAAGAAGAAGGTCACCGCCACGACGACGGCGCTGAGGGCCAGGGCCCAGCGCCCTGCCGGCCCCGCGATGAGGCGGTAGCCGGGCTCGTCTGCCAGGCCCCGAGCCACGCGCAGACCCACCAGCAGGACCGCGGCGAATACGAGGAAGCGCAAGATCAGGTGGGCGAGGTTCCATCCCCCCAGCGCCCCATCGATCGCCTCATAGGGGCCGGGCACCGAGAGCAGGCTGCACAGGGTCGCGAGCACCAGGATCCAGAAGACGGTCCTGTTCCGCCCCTGGAACGCATCCGGAACGCGGAGGAGGAGCACCACGGTGCAGATGATCAGCGTGCCCCACTGGAGGGTTGCAATCATTCCCGGTTCTCCCACATCGCTTGCCTGCTCAGCCCCAAAGTGGTCAGATCATGCCAGCATGCTTCTTCGGCGCACGCTTCGCAAGCGTCTTAGCCAGCCAGATCATGCACAGTCCCAGGACCAGGCACAGGACCGCCGAGTAGTTGATGACGAACCGCATGAACCCGAGGGGCGGAGGGATGACCGGGGAGAGCAGGCTGAGGCAGATGGCCACGGTGCCCACGGCCAGCAACCCGGCGCTGGACCGGACAAGGGCCGGAAGTCCGCTGCGCAGGGTCCGCAGCATCGCCGGAAACAGGGCCGCGGTGATGAACGCCGGGTACAGGCGCCCGGCGGCCCCGTAATACTCCACCAGGGCGGCATTGCGGCCGTCCTTGGCGAACACGGCGACCAAACCCGCCGAGGAGCCGGCGGTATCCATCATGAGGAAGACCACCACCACCACAGCCGAGGCGGCAGCGGCTACTGCGATGCCGATGGGGCCGGTGATGAGCCGCAGGGCGTCGCACGCGCTGAAGCCCCGGGCCATCCGGAGACCAAGGAAGAAGATGACGGCGAAAATGACGAAGCGCAGCAGCAGGTTGGCGACGTTCATGCCTCCCAGGGCTTGGTCCACGGCCAGATACGGGGCATCGATGCTGAGCAGGATCGCCAGGGTCATCAGCGCAAGGATCCAGAACAGGGACCGGTTCTCACCCCGCAGGACACTGGGCACGCGGACGAGCGTGGCGACGCAGCACATCGCCAGTGTGGTCCACTGCAGGATCGCGATCATCCGAGGTTCTCCCAAATCTTTTGTGTTTGTGCCTGCTCCTGCTCATGGCGCCGCAGCGATTTTCCGAGCGCCTGAAGACGTTCCCCGGCCAGGGCACTAAGGTCGCCGTCGGAAAGAGCGTCCAACGCGGCTTGCTTCGCCCCGGCCGTCCAGCCGGCCTCAGCCTCAGTTATCAGGCCCGTGGCGACGAGCCCGCCCGTGAAGCCTACGCCCGCCGCGCGGGCCGTCGCGACCGCAAGCTCGGGGGACAGCCGGTTTGCCGTGAGCTGCGCGGAGTAATTTTGCGGTGCCACCCCGGTGGCGGCCGAAACCCGGTGGCGCAATTCACCATCGTCAATCGCATCCACCCAGTTCCGGACCGACGTGGCGTGCGGTGCGGGGCTCAGAGCCGGGGTCATTGAGCTGCCCTGGTCGCCGTAGCCGCCGTAGGCCGGGGAAGAACGCGAAATGACGGCGCGCAACAGGTCCATAGTGGCGACCTGGCTGACGAGTTCGGCCGGGGTCGGCGGCTGCGGCGGGGCGGCCAGCTCCGCATAGTGCTCGAAGGAAGCGAGTTCCGCCAGCGGACTCAAATCCAGGGCCCGGCTGATGCTGACCAGGGTGGTTTCGGCCACCTTCCCGCGGACCAACTGCTGGGCGAAGGTGGTGCGCTTGATCCCGGAGATCCGGCAGAGATCGGCTGTGCTCGCGGACGGGGCAACCCGATGAAGCCAGAGTTGGAACGCCTTTGCGGGTAGTGGCATCTAGGGCTTCCTGCGGAGTCGACGGGCAGTATGGCTACTGGCATGCGGTGGGGCAGCGGCGATTGAGGCGGGGGGTGGCGGCGGTGTGGCGGTGCGGGCTGGGATTTTGCGTGAGGTCCTAATTCAACTATGCTAAATGGTCGAACCCGCTGGTCCGTACACCCCCCAAGTCCGGACCGGCGGGTTCTTCTATGCCCGGCCGGTTTTCTGTCCCGTCCGGACCCGCAGTTTCTCCCAGACGGGAGGCCCGTTTTGGGCCGCAGTGAGAGGATGAAGTAATGACTGCAACCCTTGTTGCCAAGGATCTTTCCGGTGGACACGATCACCGCACACTCTTCTCGAAGCTGTCCCTGACCGTAGCCCCCGGCGACGTCGTCGGCGTCGTCGGCGCCAATGGTGCCGGCAAATCAACCCTGCTGCGGCTGCTGGCCGGCGTCGACGGTCCGCAGGAAGGCACCGTGAGCCTGGCCCCCGCCGACGCCTTTGTCGGCTGGCTGCCGCAGGAACACGAACGGATTGCCGGCGAAACGGTCGCGGGCTACATCGCCCGGCGCACCGGCTGTGCCCAGGCGACCCTGGAGATGGAATCCACCGCGGAGGCGCTGGGCTCCGGCGCTCCGGGCTCCGACGACGCCTACTCCCTGGCCTTCGACCGCTGGATGGCCTCCGGCGCCGCTGACCTGGAGGACCGCATCCCGTCCGTCCTGGCGGACCTTGGCCTCGATGTGGGCCCCGACGCCGGAATGACTGGCCTGTCCGGTGGCCAGGCGGCCCGCGTGGCGCTCGCCGCCCTGCTGCTGAGCCGGTTCGACATCGTGCTCCTGGACGAACCCACCAACGACCTGGACCTCAACGGCCTGGCCAAGCTCGAGGCCTTCGTGCAGGGCCTGCGCGGCGGCGCCGTCCTGGTCTCGCATGACCGCGAGTTCCTGGCGCGCTGCGTCACCACGATCGTGGAACTGGATCTGGCCCAAAACTCGGTGGCGGTATACGACGGCGGCTACGAGGCCTACCTGGAGGAACGCGCCGTCGCCCGCCGGCACGCCCGGGAACGCTTCGAGGAGTACGCGAACATCAAGGCGGACCTCGTCTCCCGGGCCCGCACCCAGCGCGAATGGAGCTCCCAGGGCGTCCGCAACGCCATGAAGAAGAACCCGGACAACGACAAGATCCGCCGGGCGGCCAGCACCGAGTCCTCCGAGAAGCAGGGCCAGAAGGTCCGGCAGATGGAGTCCCGCATCGCCCGGCTCGAAGAAGTGGAAGAGCCGCGCAAGGAATGGCAGCTGCAGTTCAGCATCGGGGCGGCACCCCGCTCCAGCGCCGTCGTGGCCACCTTGCGCGACGCCGTCGCGGTACAGGGCGACTTCACTCTCGGCCCGGTGAACCTGCAGCTGAATGCGGGGGAACGGATCGGGATCACGGGTCCGAACGGCGCCGGCAAATCCACCCTGCTCCGGCTCCTGCTCGGCGTCCAGCAGCCCGACTCCGGTGACGCGTCCATGGGCGCGTCCGTGGCCGTCGGCGAGATCGACCAGGCGCGCGGGCTCTTGGCCGGCGGACTGTTGCTCGCAGACGCCGTTGAGGCCGTCCTGACGGAGCAGACCCCGGCCGAGGTGCGCACCCTGTTGGCCAAATTCGGCCTCAAAGCCGATCACACCAACCGGGCCGTGGACTCCCTCTCCCCGGGGGAACGGACCCGGGCAGCCCTGGCGCTGCTGCAGGCCCGCGGCGTGAACCTGCTCGTTCTGGACGAACCCACCAACCACCTTGACCTGCCCGCCATCGAACAGCTCGAGGAAGCCCTCGACAGCTATGACGGCGCGCTACTGCTGGTCACCCACGACCGCCGGCTGCTGGAAAACGTCCGCCTGGACGTGCGCTGGAACGTCGAGAACGGCGTCGTCACCGAACTGCACGCCGATGCCCCGAAAGGCAACACCAAATGAGCATGGACCGGGTCGCCTGGAGCTCCCTCTACAACATCACCCGCGCCTCCAGCGGGTCCAAGCCGTTCTCGAAGGAGACCCTGAAGCGCGTCTTCAGTTTTGCCCGCCCCCACCGCGGCAAACTGATCGCCTTCGTGCTGCTGTCCATCGTGATGGCCTTCCTGGCCGTCGCCACCCCGGTCCTCGCCGGGCAGGTGGTCGACGCGATCATCGCCCACGCGGATGCCGGAACCGTGATCTGGCTCGCCGTCCTGATCGCCGTCGTCGCGATCGCCGAGGCCGGAATCGGCTTGGTGACGCGCTGGATGTCCTCCACTATCGGCGAAGGCGTGATCGTGGACCTGCGCACGAAGGTCTTCGACCACGTCCAAAAGATGCCGATCGCGTTCTTCACCCGGACCCGGACCGGGGCCCTCGTCAGCCGGCTGAACAACGATGTCATTGGCGCGCAGTCAGCCTTCGCCGGCACGCTCTCCGGCGTGGTCAGCAACGTCGTGGCCCTGGCGCTGACCCTCGCGGTGATGCTGAATAAATCGTGGCTTGTGACCGTGCTCGCCATGATCCTGCTGCCGATCTTCCTGATCCCGGCCCGCCGGATGGGCTCCAAGCTGGCCGATCTGCGGCGCGAAGCCGCCGAACACAACGCCACCATGGGCACCCAGATGACCGAGCGCTTCTCCGCGCCTGGCGCCACGCTGGTCAAGCTCTTCGGCCGCCCCGACGAGGAATCCCGCGAGTTCGCCCTCCGGGCCGGCCGCGTCCGGGACATCGGCGTCCGCACCGCCATGCTGCAGTTCACCTTCGTCACGGCGCTGACACTGGTCTCGGCCTTGGCACTGGCACTGGTGTACGGCCTGGGCGGCTGGCTCGCGCTCGCCGGGCAGTTGAACGCGGGCGACGTCGTCGTGCTGGCACTGCTGCTCACCCGCCTGTACGCGCCGCTCACGGCACTTTCAAACGCGCGGGTCGAGATCATGAGCGCCCTGGTCAGCTTCGAACGCGTCTTCGAGATCCTGGACCTCAAGCCGCTCATCCAGCAGAAGCCGGACGCGGTGGCCTCCCCGCCAGGTCCGCTCTCGGTGGAGTTCGACAACGTCCGCTTCGCCTACCCCTCGGCGGACAAAGTCTCGCTGGCCTCCCTGGAGGACGTGCTGACCCTGGACACCCGCGGCGGCGAGGAAGTGCTGCACGGCATCAGCTTCCGGGTGGAGCCGGGCCAGACGGTGGCCCTCGTCGGCTCCTCCGGGGCAGGCAAGTCGACCATTGCGCAGCTCCTGTCACGCCTGTACGACGTCGACTCCGGCGCCATCCGCTTCGGCGGCACGACGCCCGGCGCGGGCGTGGACGTCCGTGACCTCACGTTCGACTCGATGCGCGCGACCCTCGGCATGGTGACGCAGGACGGTCACCTGTTCCATGAGAGCATCGCCTCCAACCTGCGCCTGGCCCGGCCGGAGGCCACCGAAGAGCAGATGTGGGATGCGCTGCGCCGCGCCCGGCTCGAAGACATGATCCGGTCCCTGCCCGATGGGCTGGACACTGTGGTGGGGGAGCGCGGCTACCGGCTCTCCGGCGGCGAGCGGCAACGCCTGACGATCGCCCGCCTGCTGATCGCCCAGCCGCGGGTGGTCATCCTCGACGAAGCCACCGCCGCGCTGGATTCGACCAACGAGGCCGCCGTCCAGGAGGCGCTGGGCGCCGCGCTGGAAGGCCGTACCGCCGTCGTGATCGCCCACCGTCTCTCGACGATCCGTGCGGCGGACGCGATCCTGGTGGTGGAGGACGGCTCGATCGTGGAGCGCGGTACCCACCGGGAGCTTCTTGCCGCCGAGGGCCGCTATGCGGAGCTGTACCGGACGCAGTTCTCCGAGGCCAGCGCGGTGGCCCAGGAATCCGTGCCCGGTTACTGAGCCGCCGTTTGGAAGCCGGCGTTGGAGGTCCTGGCCGGTGGAGGTCCTAGCAGGACGGCTTGGCGGACAGGGCCGGCAGCACATGGTCCGTCAGCAGCGGGGCGAGGTCGCCGGGCAGTTCGGCGGACAGGTCCAGCCAGCGGATCTCGGCGATTTCCGCCGAGGGCCGGGCGCTCCACACCCCGGGCGCCGTGAAGACCGTGGCCTCGATCTGGGTGGCCGCCTCGTTGGCGGCATCCGCCAGCCAGCAACCCAGCAGGTCCAGGCGGTCCGGGGCCAGCACGATCCCCACTTCCTCCTGGAGCTCGCGCGCCGCTGCCTGGGCCGCTGTTTCGCCGGCCTCGGGTTTGCCGCCGGGGTGCATGAACTTGTCCGTGCCGCGTTTGCGGACGGTCAGGAGGCGTCCGGAGCGATCGAAAACGCAGACGGCGGAGACGACGATGCGCGGGTTCACCCGGCGCGCCCTGAATCCGGCGCGGCATCCGGCGTCGCATCGGGGGTCATATCCAGGGTTACTCCCGGCGTCACGCCTGGCCTTGTCTCGGGATCCGGGCCTGGGCTTGCCTCTGGTCTTGCTTCTGGTTTTGCTTTTAGCCGTCGCAGGACGGACTCCAGCAGCTGGTCCTTGGCCGGCCCGGTGACGTCCCAGCGGTAGCCGCATTGGTCCGGACCGCGGAAGGTGTATGTCACGCGGTACGTGTCCGGGTCGCACCAGTGCTCGTCCTGATTGGTTTGCCCGGCGAAGCCCATGCGGTGGAAGGGGCGGCCGTCCGGGAAGTACACGTCCAGGACATCGGGGGTGTCCGCCGGCCGCAGCAGATATACCCGGCTCGCCGGGCCGGAGAACGGCGCGCCGCCCGGGGGTGCCCAGCGCACGGTGCCTTCTTCACGCCACCACAGGCCGCCGTCGTCGTCGGCAGTGAAGCGTACGACGCCGGTGAAGGTTCCGCTGGTGCCGGTGCTGCGGTCCAGCAGGGTGCGGTCGACGGACCAGGAACCGCGCAGGTAGGCGCGGAGGTCAAAGCCCGGACCCGTGTCCGGGGTTTCGTCCGGGGCAGGAATGTTCAAGTGCCCTCGATTGGAATCGAACCAACGACACCGGCTTTAGGAGAGCCGTGCTCTATCCACTGAGCTACGAGGGCGGGTATCCGCGGGCGGCCGGGGCCGGTCCGGTCGGACACGGATATAAGCATACAAGGTGAGCGCGCGTACTACGCTCTTGGCATGACTGCAGGAACCACCGAGCTTTCCGCCGGAGCCCTCTACTACCCCGATGTGGCCGCGACCAGGTTTTACGTCGGGGCCCTGGCGAAGCTGAGCGTGCTGCAGTATTTCGTGGCCGAGTCGGCTGTGATCGGTGCCTGGGCGGGAGCGGAGCCATACAGCCGCCGCACGGGCTACATCAGCGACCTCGGCGCCGTGGCGTGCGGAGAGTTCTCCGGCCGGGACGTCTGCTCGCCGGCGCACCTGCTGATGAACGCGTCATTTGTGGTCCAAGGCCTTGGCATGGTGGTCGGCGCGTTGCTGCTCGGCTCGGCGCTCCTGTGCTGTGCCGCGCGGACCGCAGTGCCAGTCGGGCGCGGCCGGGTACCGGGGCGGCCGCACGGCCGCGCGCGGTGGGCTGCAGGGGTGGTGGCAGCGGCCGCCGCGCGGCTGCTGACCGGCGCCGCCGGGGCAGGAACGGTCATCGTGGGGCTGGTGCCCGAGGACACGGGATCGGCCTGGCACCTGGCCGGCGCCCTGATGTACTTCGCCGCCGGCGCCCTGGCGCTCCTGATTCTCGGTTGGCTTTGGCTCCGGCAGACGCCGCTCGGGTGGTTCATCCTGGGCTGCGGGGCGGTGTCCCTGGCGGCGCTCATTGCGGGCGGGCTGACAGGCATGCACGTGCCGGAACCCGGTGCCCTGGAACGGCTCATGGGCTATCCCATCACCGTCGGCGTCGCCGCGGCCGGCCTTGTCATCGCCCAGCGGGTCCAGCACGAACGCACGGCGCGCAAGCTCGCCCGGGCCCAGGCCCGCTGAGGCAGGCACGTTGAGGCGGGCCCGTGCAGGCCACAAGGCCCGGGCTGGAGGGCCCGGGCCCGGTGAAGCGGGCCCTTAGGGCGCCGGCGCGGACGCCGTCGCGCTGGGAAGCGGGGTGGCAGTCGCCGTCGCCGGGGCCATGAGCTTCATCAGTTCCTCGTCCCGCAGCTTTGACCACGGCGACTCCGGCGATCCCTGCAGCGCAGCTTCGGGGCTGTCGGTCTGGGTCCACCATTTTGCTTCGAAGACCCGACCTTCGAAGAGCACCCGTGCGCCCTTGCGGTAGACCGTGGCGGGCTGCCACGCCGGGGCGGTCCCGGCCGGTGCCGTCAGCTGCGGGGTAGGCCGGTCAGCGGCCAGGACCGGACCGATAATGCGCCAGGGGGTCGCGGTGCCCTGGAGGACGGGATCATCCGGGGTGTCGGCGCGGGTCCACCATTTGGCCTCGTAGACGTTCGAATGCCATACGATCCGCTCCCCGGCGGTGTAGGCGGTGTTCTCGGACCACACCGGGTACGGGCTGGTGGAGGGATTGTCGCTGACGGCCGGGACCGGCGTCGGCGCAGCCGCGGCGGCAGGCGCAGACGACGGGCTGGCCATGACACCCGCGCCGAGGATCGTGGCGAAGGACGAGCTTCCCTGGTCCACGCCGCTGCAGCCATCGGAAACCTTCGTGACGTCCGGGAAGTTCTGGCTGCAGGTGCGGTCACGGTTCAGGGACCACATGGAAAGCCGGCCGATGCCGCGGGCACTGGCGTAGGCGCTGAGTTCCTGGGCGTCCTTGAGGGTGAAAATTTCGCCGGCGACGTCGTTCTGGCCGATCATCGGCGTCAACCCGACTTTGCGCCACACCGTTCCGCTGCCGAGTTCGGTGCCGGCGGCCCGGTACAGGCCGGTCAGTTGCTGATGGGTGGCTTCCGCGGCGGATACCGCGTTCTCGTACATCGACCGGCCCGGCAGCATGCTTCCGCCGTAGTCCATGGTCATGGCGTTCACGCCGGTGAGGTCGACCCCCGCAGCGATCATCTTCTGGACAGCGTCGCTGCCGGTCGCCGTGAGGCCGTTGGGATCCGCCGGCAGCGTCAGCCAGACGCTCAGGGACTTGCCCTCGCGCTGGCGCTCCTGCTGGAGCGCGGCGATGGCCACTGAGCGCCGCTGAAGGGCCGCGGGGTCGGACAGGGCCTCGCCTTCCACGTCCAGATCGATGCTGCTGACCTGGTAGCGGTCGACGACGGTCCGGTACGCCGACTTGAGCTGGGCAGGATCGGTGCACGTGACGGCCAACTCCTGGTTGGCCAGCCCGCCGAAGGACACCGCCACGCTGCCGCCGAGCTGCTGAAGCCGGGCCACCCGCCGGTCCAGGTCCAGTGAGGCCGCGGCGTCGGAGAGGGAGTAGGCCGCCCCCCAGGAAGGTGAGCACGGCTCCTTGGGATCAGCCACCACGAAGGACAGCACGACCTTTTCGGCTTCCTTGGACGCCGGGTCCTCGAATGCGTACCGGGGCGTGGCCGTGACATCGACATATCCCGAGAAAACGGACGGGATGGCCTCGGCCGCCCGGACGTCCTGGAAGTTGCCCCATGCGACAACGCCGCCGCCGGCGGCCGCCACCACGGCGCCGATGAGTACACCCAGCCGGACCACAGATAGTTTGCGGCCTGGGAATCGTTCGGACACGGGGCCCCCCTTGTGCGTCTTTCGTTGGGCAGCCGGGCACGCGCCGGCAGCCGGCATCAGCTCGTGAAATTTCCGGGGTGTCTGATGTCCGGCAAGCCTCTGACCTTGCATTATCATAAGGGCACTCACCGGAACATTCCGGTGCGGCGTGCGGGTTTTGCCGTAGGCGCGCGCCAATATGCCGACTTTGCAGTCTTATGGGGACTAATGCCAGATCAGCTTGTCTTGCCGCGCTTGGATTCGGAAAGCGCGACCACCGAACAAAAAGGTGCGGTCCGGCGCCGTCAATGGGGAGCAGAGCGGCGTTCCGAGCCGCTGTCAATTGTTCATCCGAGACCGTCCCGGCGCAAAATAATCCTTGGCCGCCTGGGAATTCTCACGACGCTGGCGGCCTGGGTAACATACGTTATTTCCACCATTCTGAAAGAGCTCGCGGACAACCCCAATGCGGGTTTCCGGTTTCAGTTTGAGACGGTCTCCTACCTAATCGTCGTAACATTCCTGACGTTTTCCGCCCTCATGTACCTGATGGCCCGGCAGGGCGCCCTGTACCGGTTCCGGGACCATGCCAGGGTGCCGCGCGGCGAGCTTGACCGGCACTTCGCCGAGTACGCCGAGGGCATCACCGTGCTGGTGCCCTCCTACGCCGAAGAACCCCAGGTGGTGCGGGCGACGCTGTGGTCCGCGGCGCTGCAGGAGTTCCCGGACCTCAAAGTGGTGTTGCTGCTCGATGACCCGCCGCATCCCTCAGACCTTGGTGACCGGGTCCGGTTGGACAAGACCCGCGCACTGACCGCGGAGATCGCCGCAGAACTCAGTGTCCCGGCGTCGCGCTTCAATGCTGCCCTGGCCGATTTCCGCAACCGGGAAAAGGCGCACGGGCGCGGCACTGCCGCCGAGGTGGCCCTGCTGATCGCCGAATATGAGGCAGCCGCCGAATGGCTTGAATCGATGGCTGCTGCCGAAACGGTGGAGGACCACGTCGACGAGTTCTTCGTCGACCTCGTCCTGATGGGCCTGGCCCGCGAGCTGAGGCTCGTACTCCTGGGACTGAACGCTGCCCTGGCCCAGCAGACCTCGCCGCCGCGCACCCGGATCGAAGAGCTGTACCTCCGGCTGACCTGGATCTTCAACGTCTCCACCGAAACGTTCGAACGCAAAAAATACGCGAGCCTTTCCCACGAGGCGAACAAGGCCATGAACCTCAATGCCTACATTTCCCTGATGGGCCACACCTGGCAGAAGGAAACCACCGCCGACGGCGTGATCCTGCGCAAGGTGGGCGCCGGCGTCGCCCCGGAAGTGGACTGCGAGATCATGGACGTCCGGGACACGACTTACCTGTTGACGCTCGACGCCGACTCGCTGCTTTTGCGCGACTACTGCCTCCGGCTGGTCTACTTCCTGGAATCGGCCGGCAACGAGCGCGTCGCGGTCACCCAGACGCCGTATTCCTCCTTCCGTGGTGCCCCCACCCGCATCGAGCGGGTCGCCGGAGCCACCACCGACCTCCAGCACATCCTCCACCAGGGCATGACCTACTACGGTGCGACGTTCTGGGTGGGCGCCAACGCCGTCATCCGCAAACGCGCCCTGGAGGACATCGTCGAGGTGGAAACCAACGGAGCCTTCGAGATCCGGACGTACATCCAGGACCGAACCGTCATCGAAGATACCGAATCCAGCATCGATCTCGGCCAGCACGGCTGGACCCTGGTGAACTATCCGGAGCGGCTCAGCTACAGCGCCACGCCCCCGGACTTCGGCTCCCTCGTAGTCCAGCGCCGGCGCTGGGCGAACGGCGGCCTGCTGATCCTGCCCAAGCTGTGGGTCCAGCTCCGCCAACACCGGTCCGAGCGCCGCGCGATCCTGTTCCGGGAGGTGCTGCTGCGGGTGAACTACATGGCCTCCATCGCGTGGGCCAGCTTTGGCCTCGTCTTCCTCCTGGCGTACCCCTATGACAGCCGGCTGCTGAGCCCGATCGTATTCATCGCCGCCCTGCCGTACTTCCTGGCCATGGGCAGCGACCTGCGCGACTGCGGCCACCGCTTCAGCGACATCCTCCGGATCTACGGCTTCAACCTCGTGCTGCTGCCGGTCAACCTGGCGGGCGTGCTGAAATCGCTGCAGCAGGCCGTCACAGGCGACAAGATTCCCTTCGCCCGCACGCCCAAGGTCAAGGACCGCACCGCCGCCCCGGCGATCTACGTCCTGACCCCGTACGCGATCGTCGCCTTCTCGCTGCTGACCGTATGGCGGGACGCGCAAGTGGGGAACTGGGGCAATGTGGCCTTCGCCTCCGTCAACGCCATCCTCGCTGCCGGCGCGATCCGCGCCTACATCGGAGTCTTCAACTCCGCGGTGGATGTCTTCCTCGGGGTGGTTAACTGGCTGTATGTCAGTCCCAGGCCCAAGAAAGCGAAGGAGAGTCCCGTGATTGCCAAGACAGCCGAGGAAGTCGACTGGGAAACGATTCTCTATCACGGCGACCGACGGCTGAACCGTGACCTCCGGGGCTCCGCGGACCGCCGCCGTCGAATTGCGGTCCGATGACGCTCGAGGCCCTGGCCGGGCCCGAGGGGCGGTTGCCGGAGGGCCTGCCGGACACGGCAGCGGCCGCGGCCGGCGTCGTTCTGGGGGCGGCGGCGGTCACCGCGGCCCGGGCGGCCGACGGTGCGCTCGCCGACGGCGGTGCCGCCCGTAGCATCGGGGTGCGGATGATCGACGGCGGAATCATCGAGGTCCTGTTGCCCGCCAACCAGGAGATCGAGGGTCCGGAGGCGCGCATCGCCGGCGACATCGTCCGCACGCTCGCCGCGGGACGGCGGATGCCGGTGCTCCTGGTGATCACCGGCGTCGTCGGTGTCAGCATGGAGGCCCGCCGGGTCTACAGCGGTTCCATAGCGGCGACAGCGTTCGCCCTGGTGGGCGAGAGCCCGGTGGACCGGGTCATTGCCCACTACCTCCTGCGGTCCCGAAGCGAGACGATCCCGGCCCAGTTCTTCACCTCCGAATCCGCGGCCGTTGAGTGGCTAAGGCAGTACACCCGTGAAGAATGAATCACCGGACCCCAGGCTGCACGCCCTCGTGGAAGGCATCGTGCGGATCGCCGGCGGCGATCTGAGCACCCGGATCCCGCATTCGGGAGCCCGCGACGACGTCGCCGCCGTCATCGCCGGCATCAACCTGATGGCCGATGACCTGCAGACCATCTACCAGGAGCTGGAAGAGCGGGTCGAAAGCCGCACGGCAATGCTGCGCGAGGCACAGGTGGAGCTCGAACGCATGGCGCTGACCGACCCACTGACCCAACTCGCCAACCGGACGGCACTGAACTCGGTCCTGAGCCATGCCCTCGCGGAGTCCTCGCGCGGCGAAATGCCGCCGGCCCTCCTGATTCTGGATCTTGATTCCTTCAAGGGCATTAACGACACCCTGGGGCACAGCGCCGGCGACGACGTCCTGCGGGCCATCGCACGCCGGCTCCAGGACGCCGTCCGCGAGACTGACACCGTGGCGCGCCTTGGCGGCGACGAATTCGCCGTCATGCTGCCGAAGTCCAATCTGGTCCGGGCACGCAGGGTGGCGAACAGGATCCTCAAGGCACTCAGTGAGAGCCTCGACGTCGGGGACCTGAAAGTCACCTGCGGAACGAGCATCGGCCTGCGGATCGCGGAACCCGGCCAGTCCGTCGATGACCTGGTCATGGAGGCCGACACGGCCATGTACGCGGCCAAGGCGCAGCAGCACAGCAGCATCAAAGTCTTCGAGCCGGCCCTGCTGTACGCGCGCCGGCTGCAGAGCGTCATGATTACGGAAATGCGCGAAGCCATCCGGCAGGACCAGCTGACCCTGCACTACCAGCCGGTGGTAGACCTCGCGACCGGCAGGATCGAGGGTGTGGAGGCGCTGGTCCGGTGGAACCACCCGGAGCGCGGTCTGCTCATGCCGGACCAGTTCATTCCCCTGGCCGAGGAAACCGGCATGATCGTGGACCTGGGCCACTGGGTGCTGCGCAATGCAGTGCGCCAATTGCGCAAATGGCAGCAGGACTTGCAGGTGGACAGCACCTTTAACGTCCGGGTCAACATTTCCACCACCGAACTGCAAAACCTCGAGCTGATCGAACATGTGCGGGACATCCTCAGGGAGACCGGCGTGGAAGCATCAAACCTGATCGTGGAACTGACCGAGTCCATGGCGGTCAACGGCGGCGACGTCGACCAGTATTCGCTCAACGGCCTTCGCCGGCTCGGCGTCCAACTCGAGATCGATGACTTCGGGACCGGCTATTCCTCCATCAGCTACCTGCGCAAGCTGCCGGTGAACGTGGTCAAGATCGACCGAAGCCTGATCAGCGGCCTCGGCGACGACGAGCAACAGCGGGACTTCGTAGCCGCTGTGCTGCACCTCATCCACGCCTGCGGCCTAAAGGCGCTGGCCGAGGGGATCGAGACGGCGGAACAGGCGGAAGTCCTGCGCGAGATGGGCTGCGGCAGCGGGCAGGGCTACTACTTTGGCCGGCCCGCGCCGGCGGGCGAGATCGTGGCGTTGTTTGCGGGGGGTGGAAAGCTCTTGTAGCTCCGGGTTGATGGTTGCGGGGCTGGTTGGTGCTGTGCTTTCGTCTCCATGTCGCCGCGATGCGGTCTAGATGATGTCCCTTAAATGAAAAGCGGCGGGCCCGGACTTAATGTCCGATGCCCGCCGCAGCCGTTCCGTTTCCGATTAGTTCTTCGGAGTGGAGTTCGGCCACCAGCCGACCGCTACAACGGAGCCCTGGCTCGAACCGCTGGAGGCAGACACTGCTGCTGAGGCGGACAGGCCGGCGCCGGCCAGCGCGCCGGCGACGAGGAGCGTTGCAAGGATTTTCTTCATTTGGACTCCTGATACGTAAGAGGCTGATGTGACTCATGTGATGCAGGTTTAGTATAGGGGAGATCGACACGCCACAAGGTAACAATTTATAAAGAATTGTCGCCGGATGTGATATTCACACTCGTGTGTGAATCTTGCGTGAACCCTGCGCAGGTCCTTCTTGCGTGGCTGGTTCGATTCCGCTCTCGCGGCAACGGATAATTGAGGCATGCAACGAAACTCAGTTTCACCGTCCTACGCCGCTGCAGAGTTGCAGGCTCGGGAACATCGAAGCAGCCACGACTTCGGCCGTGCGGCCAGCAGCGCCCAGGTGGCCTCGGAAATCGCGACGAACGACGGTGACCTGACGGCTGCCTGGGGCATGCGGCTCTTTCAGGCGGAGAATCTGCTTGACGCCGGCGATTTTGAGGCCTGCGCCGCGCTTGCCGCCGAATTGGTGGATGGCGCCTTCGGAGCTCCGGCTGAAGATGCCCGCGGCAAGGCGAATATCCTGCTCGCAAAAGCCAGGCAGGGCGCCGGGATGTTGGGGCAGGCGGCCGACGCAGCGCGGATGGCCGCGCGTTTATCTTCGGGGGCGGGTGACGTGGAAAATAACGTCAAAGCCCGGCAGGCCCTCATCGCTGCTCTCGCCGAAAGCGGCAGGTTGGAGGAGGCCTGGAGCGAGAGCCTGATGCTGGCCGACGACATATCCAACGAGGTCGACGACCAGCTGGTCGGCAAGGCCTACTGGGTTATCGGCAATGTTGCGTTTCTCTGCAATAAAGTGGCAGAGGGGCTTGAATATCACGAGCTCGCGGCGGAAACTTTTTCGCCGGCTCGAAATCTTGATATTTGGGCCAAATTCAACAAAGCATCCGCGGCAATGCGCCTGGCCGCCGAGGTCGCCGATGCGGACACACTCCGCTGCATCGAACGCGCTGAACTGGCCACGGACGTCATTGGCGGATCCGATGAGGACCACATTTTGCTGAAACTGAACCGCGGTCACTGGAATTTCCTGGCGGGTGACCCGCAGGCGGCCATCGCCATCCTGACCGAGATCAGCACCGTCGCGGAAAAGACGTCACCGCAGATTCTGGGCGAGGCCTCTCTGTTGCTGGGCCGGTCCCATGCTGCCGTGGGGAACGCTTCCGAGGCGCAGACGCACCTGCTGGAAGCAGCAGACCACTTTGAGAAGGCTGGCGCCCCGCAACGTGCCGAACAGGCCCGGGAATTCCTCACGGCCGCGCCCTGAGCCAGCTCTGAGTGGACATGCCCTCCGCTGGACTTGAGGGATGGACATAATGGCAAGATGCCCACCGGCCGGGCCGAACGCTGGACATGTCCCGCGCTCGAGGCCGGGTGCGAGGGACGACTCCAGCCACCGCAACCAAGAATGGACATGTCCCGTGTCCTATGCCGCGGATCGGGAAACAGCCCTGCCGCCGCGACCAGGAACGGACATGTCCGGTGTCCTAAGCCGGGAATAGAGAACTAGCCCTGCCGCGCGAATCAGGACTGGACATGTCCCGGGGTGGCGGAAGCCGCGGCAGCCTTGCGTCCGAGTAACACGGCGGCGACGCCGGCCACGATGCTCAGCGCCAAGAGGACCCAGCCGGCCACGGTGAGCCCGGAGGCCATGGCGACCTGACCGCCGTCGAGAGTGTCGGCGGACATCATTTCATCGATCACCGTGTTGCCCCACAGCCGGACCGCAGCAAAGAGCAGTGGCAGCGACCACAGCGCCCAGCGCAGGGATTTCCGGGCCACGTTGGTTCCGATCAGCAGCAGCCAGGTGAAGCCAAAGATCAGCGGGAAGAGCATCCCAGCCGTCTTGTGGACATAGTTCAGCTGGCCCCGGGCATCGGCGTCCATGGCCGCGCGCAATTGCTCCACGAACCCCAGGTCAAAGCCGCCCACCAACGAGTCGGGCATTGCCTGGCCGCCCGACAACTGGGTGAGCTGGTTGAGGGTGAGCAGGTGCAGATACCAGAACAGGAACAGGCTGGCCACGACCCCGGCGATGACAATCAGATTGCTGTTGCTCTGTGCCTTCTGCGGTGTCCGGCTGGTGGTTGGATTGATCACCGGAGGGAGATGGTGCTGGGGGACCGCCGCGTTGGCGCCGTGCTTTTTGATCCGCTGCGCGGGTGTCTTGGCCATGGCTCCATTATCGCCCGTCCTGCACACCCCTCCGCGCCGCCGTCTGCCCTGGTGCCCGCGCCGGCTGTTCACTGCCATCGGGCGCCGATAGTCTGGGACGCGTGACCGAACTAGGAAAACACCGGCTCGGCCGGCACAGCACCGCAGATCTCGACCCCTCACTGGATGACTACCAACTGGCCGAGGCCCTGGTCCGCGAGGCCGGCACCCTGGCGCTGTTGATGCGGCAGGCCGGGCTTGAAGGCAGGCAGAAGACGTCGGTCTCGGACGTGGTCACGGCCGCCGACCACGCCGCCGAATCCTACGTGCTGGAACAGCTTCGGCGCTGCCGCCCCGATGACGCCGTCCTGGGCGAGGAGGGCGCCTCTGTGGCGGGCAGCAGCGGCCGGACCTGGGTCATTGACCCCGTCGACGGGACCTTCAACTTCCTGCATGGATCCACGTACTGGTGCTCGGCCATTGCCCTGAAGGATTCCTCCGGTGCAGGGCTCGGCGCCATCTTCCAGCCGGAGGAGGACAAACTCTGGCTGGGCGGGACGTCCCGTGCGGCGACGCTCAATGGCGAAAAACTGGTCACCTTCCTGCCCGGCGCGTCCGGTGGCACCGGACGTTCCGACACGCCGCTGGCTGATCTCGGCGCGGCAACCTACATCCACCCGACGTGGCTTGCCGATCCGATGTGTGCCATGCCCTGGCACGCGGCAGCGACGTCGGCGGCCGCGCTGCGCATGTTCGGGTCCGGCTCCTGCGACCTCGGCCGGGTCGCGGACGGAGAGCTCGGCTGCTGGTTCCAGCACAGCTGCCCCGAGTGGGACTGGCTGCCCGGGAAGGCGATCGTGGAGGCGGCCGGCGGCGCGACCGACGTCGTGCGCGTCAACGGACTCGACTGGTTCATCGCGGGAGGCACGACGGCGGTCCAGCAGCTGCGCGCCGCGCTCAGCTCCGGGGGCGTCGGCTAGCTTCCCGCCTGCCGGACCTCCCCGCGGGACATGCTCATTTTTCGCGGCGGGGTCCGGGGGACATGCTCAGTTTTCGCTGTCAGGAGCGGGTACAAAGGGAGTATGTCCAGTGGGCACAGGTGGCGGAGGACATGTCCGTTGGGCAGAGCTGTGTCCGTAGCGCATGCTCATTTTTCAGAACAACCTCGGCGGTCTTCAGAACAACCCGGGTCTTCTCCATGACAGCTTCCGCGGGGCATGCTCATTCTTCGCGGCCAGGACTGGGCGCAGGGGGATTATGTCCACTGGGCGCGGGCAGGGGAGGGCATGTCCCGACGGGCGGACACGGCTGTCAGCGCCACCGCCTAGACTTAGATACACCATGGATATGTTGTTTGACCCTTACGCCGACGGACCCTTCCAAGCTGCCTCCAAGGCGGCGGCAGGCACTAAATCGCGCTCCGGGTCCGGCCTGGCGGGCCTGGATTCCGGACCGGATTCCGCCCCGCACGGCGGCAGCCCGCACGGCGGCAGCCCGCACGGCGCCGCCCCGCACGGCGACGGCCCTGACGGCGGCTGGGACCGCCCGCAGCTTCCGAACGCCGGCGAACTCCTCGAGGGGCTGAACCCCCAGCAGGAAGAAGCGGTCAAGCACGCCGGCAGTGCCCTGCTGATTGTCGCCGGCGCCGGGTCGGGCAAGACCCGCGTGCTCAGCAACCGGATCGCCTACCTGATCGCCACGAGGCGGGCGCACCACGGCGAGATCCTGGCCATCACCTTCACCAACAAGGCCGCGGCCGAAATGCGGGAACGGATCGAGGCGCTGGTCGGCGGCCGGGCCAAGACCATGTGGATCTCCACCTTCCACTCCTCCTGCGTCCGGATCCTGCGCCGCGAGGCCAAGAACGTCGGGCTCAACTCCAACTTCTCGATCTACGACTCCGCCGACTCGCTGCGACTGATCACCCTGGTCGCCAAGAATCTGGACCTTGACCCCAAGCGCTTCGCGCCCAAGGCCATCCAGCATAAGATTTCCGCGCTCAAGAACGAGCTGATCGACGCAGACAGCTATTCCTCGAGCGCAAACTACAACGATCCTTTCGAGCAGGCCGTCGCAGAGGTCTTCAAGGGCTACACCCAGCGCCTGCGCCAGGCCAACGCCATGGACTTCGATGACCTCATCGCCGAGACCGTCTACATGTTCCGGGCCTTCCCGGCGCTCGCCGACTCCTACCGGCGCCGCTTCCGGCACGTCCTCGTAGACGAATACCAGGACACCAACCACGCCCAGTACGCCCTGGTGCGCGAGATCGTCGGCGAGGGCCCCGACGCGGCCGAGCTCACCGTCGTCGGCGATTCAGACCAGTCCATCTACGCCTTCCGCGGCGCGGACATCCGCAACATCGTGGAGTTCGAGAAGGACTACCCGGACGCCCGCACCATCAAGCTCGAGCAGAACTACCGCTCCACCCAGACCATCCTCAGCGCCGCCAACTCGGTGATCTCCCGCAACCCCAACCGGCCGGAGAAACGGCTCTGGACGGCCGAGGGCGACGGCGAGAAAATCGTCGGCTACGTCGGCGAGAATGAACACGACGAGGCCCAGTTCATCGCCAAGGAAATTGACCGGCTCCAGGACGAGGGCAACCTGCGCCCCGGCGACGTCGCCATTTTCTACCGCACCAACGCCCAGTCCCGCTCGATCGAGGACGTCCTGGTCCGCGTGGGCCTGCCCTACAAGGTGGTCGGCGGCACCCGCTTCTACGAGCGCAAGGAGATCAAGGACGCCCTCGCCTACCTGCGCGTCCTGGTCAACCCGGACGACGACGTCAACCTCCGCCGCATCCTCAACGAACCCAAGCGCGGGATCGGTGACCGAGCCGAGGGTGCCGTCGCCGCCCTGGCAGAGCGTGAGCGCACGTCCTTCATGGCCGCCGCGCGGCGCGCAGATGAAGCCCCGGGCATGGCGACGCGCTCGGTCAACGCCGTGCTGGGCTTCGTGAAACTCCTCGACGACCTCGCCGAGGTCGCTTCCGGCTCCGGCGCGGCCGCGGCTCTCGAAGCCGTGCTCGAACAAACGGGCTACCTTGCCGGGCTGCGTTCCAGCACCGATCCGCAGGACGAGTCCAGGGTAGAGAACCTCGCCGAACTGGTCGCCGTCGTCCGGGAATACGAACGCG
Source organism: Arthrobacter sp. 10T425 (assembly GCF_056393985.1). Lineage (NCBI taxonomy): Bacteria > Bacillati > Actinomycetota > Actinomycetes > Micrococcales > Micrococcaceae > Arthrobacter > Arthrobacter sp. 10T425. The sequence goes on from NZ_JBFTGZ010000006.1 coordinate 139,050, forward strand.
ACAACCCCGAAGGCTCGCTCGGAGCCTTCCTGGAGCAGGTCTCCCTCGTGGCCGACGCCGACCAGATCCCGGACGCCCCCGGCGGTGACGCCGAAAACCTGGCGGCCGCCGTCGCCGAAGCCAAGCGGCTCGGCGTCGTGACCCTGATGACGCTGCACACCGCGAAGGGCCTGGAATTCCCGGTGGTGTTCCTTACCGGCATGGAGCACGGGCTGTTCCCGCACCAGCGCTCCGCCACCGATCCCAAGGAACTGGCCGAGGAACGCCGGCTGGCCTACGTGGGGCTGACCCGTGCCCGCAAGCGTCTCTACCTGACCAGGTCCGAGGTCCGCAGCATGTGGGGCCAGAGCCAGTACAACCCTGCGAGCCAGTTCATCGAGGAGATCCCCGCCGAGCTCGTCGAATGGAAGCGCGAAGGCGCCAGCCGCCAGAGCGGAGGCTGGGGGAGCGGTGCCGGGATCGGGTCCAGCCGCTACGGCGGATCGTTCTGGGGTGCCGGGACAGCCCGCGGCGCCGCGGCCAGCCCGTCCGCCGGCTTCAACGCCGACGTTCCCGCCGCGGTGGCCAAGAACAGGGTCCAGCCGCAGAAGGAAGTCGTCGCCGTCAGCGTGGGGGACAAGGTCAACCACACCAGCTTCGGCAACGGCACCGTCCTGGCGGTGGAGGGCGCCGGGGACAAGACGGTCGCCAAGGTCAAGTTCGACATCGGCGAGAAGCGGCTGCTGCTGCGCTACGCGCCGCTGACCAAGCTGGACGCCTAACTGACCGCGTAGCTGGACGTTTGGCTGAAGACCCGGCGGGAGTCCGGAGACCGGTCCGCCAGCACCCCGTGCAGCCGGATGCGCGGGCGTTCGCCGTACATTACGAACGCGGGTCTGGCCCGCCCGCGCCGGCCTTCGGAGCGCCGTCGGACACCCCAAAAACCCCGTAATCTAGCGGTTTTTCTACGCTCCATAGAATAGTGTCCTTACTCACATAACCGGTACTCTGGAACGGGCTGGTCCGATCGAAGGACTAGAGTTCCCAAAGGAGCATTGCGCCGTGTGGCTCGTTTCCAAGCTTGTCGCAGGGTGCGTTTATTCCGCAGCCCGGTAACCGCGAGAACGTGGGGTCCGGCTGTACAGAAACTACTTCGACGTAGAAGGACACTAAACCGTGGACCTGTTTGAATATCAGGCGCGCGATATGTTCGAGGCGCACGGTGTACCCGTGCTTGCTGGCATCGTGGCGCACACCCCTGAAGAAGCAAAGGCAGCTGCCGAAAAAATCGGCGGCGTAACTGTCGTAAAGGCGCAGGTCAAGGCCGGAGGCCGCGGCAAGGCCGGCGGCGTCAAGGTCGCGAAGACCGCTGACGAAGCGTTTGAACACTCCACCAACATCCTCGGGATGGACATCAAGGGCCACACCGTGCACCGGGTGATGATCGCCCAGGGTGCAGACATCGCCGAGGAATACTACTTCTCCGTCCTTCTGGACCGGGCCAACCGCAACTACCTGGCCATGTGCTCGGTTGAAGGCGGCATGGAAATCGAGCAGCTCGCCGTTGAGCGCCCCGAGGCCCTGGCCAAGATCTCGATCGACCCGGCCGTGGGCATCGACCAGGCCAAGGCCGACGAAATCGTCGCCGCGGCAGGCTTCGCCGAGGAACTGCGTGGCAAGGTCGCCAGCGTAATCCTGAAGCTCTGGGACGTTTTCAAGAAGGAAGACGCCACTCTTGTGGAGGTCAACCCGCTGGTCCTGACCGGCGCCGGCGACATCGTTGCCCTTGACGGCAAGGTCTCCCTCGACGAGAACGCCGACTTCCGCCACCCCAAGCACGCCCACCTTGAAGACAAAGACGCTGCTGACCCGCTCGAGGCCAAGGCCAAGGCGCAGGACCTCAACTACGTCAAGCTGGACGGCGAAGTCGGCATCATCGGTAACGGTGCCGGCCTGGTCATGTCCACCCTCGACGTCGTTGCTTACGCCGGCGAGAACCACGGCAACGTCAAGCCCGCGAACTTCCTGGACATCGGCGGTGGAGCTTCCGCCGAGGTCATGGCAGCAGGCCTCGACGTCATCCTGGGCGACCCGCAGGTCAAGTCCGTCTTCGTCAACGTCTTCGGCGGCATCACCGCCTGTGACGCCGTCGCCAAGGGCATCGTCGGTGCACTGGCCGAGCTGGGCCACTCCGCGAACAAGCCGCTGGTAGTCCGCCTCGACGGCAACAACGTTGAGGAAGGCCGCCGCATCCTGGCCGAGGCCAACCACCCGCTGGTTACCCTGGCCGCCACCATGGACGAGGGCGCCGACAAGGCTGCCGAGCTCGCCAACGCAGCGAAGTAGAGGGACTCGACTATGTCTATTTATTTGAACAAGGACTCCAAGGTCATCGTCCAGGGCATCACCGGCGGCGAAGGCACCAAGCACACCGCCCTGATGCTCAAGGCCGGCACCAACGTTGTGGGCGGCGTCAACGCCCGCAAGGCCGGCACCACGGTCCTGCACGGCGACGCCGAGATCACCGTCTTCGGCACCGTCAAGGAAGCCATGGCCGAGACCGGCGCTGACGTTTCCATCGTCTTCGTGCCGCCGGCCTTCACCAAGGACGCCGTCGTTGAAGCCATCGAGGCCGGCATCGGCCTCGTCGTTGTCATCACCGAAGGCGTGCCGGTCCAGGACTCCGCCGAGTTCTGGGCACTGGCCCAGTCCAAGGTGGACGCCAACGGCAAGCAGGTCACCCGCATCATCGGACCGAACTGCCCCGGCATCATCACCCCGGGTGAGGCCCTCGTCGGCATCACCCCGGCCAACATCACGGGCAAGGGCCCCATCGGCCTCGTCTCCAAGTCGGGCACCCTGACTTACCAGATGATGTACGAGCTGCGCGACCTCGGCTTCTCCACCGCCATCGGCATCGGCGGCGACCCGGTCATCGGCACCACCCACATCGATGCCCTCGAAGCCTTCGAGGCTGACCCGGAGACCAAGGCGATCGTCATGATCGGCGAAATCGGTGGCGACGCCGAAGAGCGTGCGGCCGACTACATCAAGGCCCACGTCACGAAGCCGGTTGTTGGCTATGTGGCCGGCTTCACCGCTCCGGAGGGCAAGACCATGGGCCACGCAGGCGCCATCGTCTCGGGTTCCGCGGGCACCGCCCAGGCCAAGAAGGAAGCCCTCGAGGCTGCCGGCGTCAAGGTCGGCAAGACGCCGTCCGAGACTGCCAAGCTCCTGCGCGAGGTTTTCGCGACCCTCTAGGTCCGAAGCGCCACGGCAAATAAGCACCACTGCACAACAGCAACGCGGGGTCACTTACGGCCCATTCCACTCGGTGGGATGGGCGCGGAGTGACCCCGCGTTGTTTCTTTAGGTACGACGGCGGCAGGCCATCTTCCCCGGGGAGGTGACCTGGCGCCGTCGTACTCATTAAGACCCCGAGGTCCTAGACCTTGGCCCCGCTGAGGACTTCCTCGAGCTGTTCGTAGGCTTCGGTCATGCCGCCCTCCATTCCGGACTGCGCCATGCCGTCGCGGGCCTCCATGCTGGGGTAGACCGCGTGGCCGCTGAGCCGCGAACGGCCGCCGCCCAAGTCCTCGAAGGTCAGGGACTCAATGCTCACCACGTCCGGGTAGCCATCGAATTCGAAGGTCTGGATGGCGAAATGATTCTCGCGGACAGTGTGGAAGACACCGGTGAAACCATAGGCGCTGCCGTCCGGCGCGGTGTGGGTGTAGCGGTAGCTGCCGCCGGTCCTGAAGTCGTAGTGGTCAACAGCCATAGTCAGCCGCCGCGGGCCAAGCCATTGGGCGACGAGCTCGGGATCCTTGTGCGCCCGGAACACCTCGGACACCGGAAAATCGAATTCACGCTCGAAATCGATGAACGGCAGACCCTCGGGGACGGTCAATTTCAGTGCGTTGCTCATGATGCATCCTTTGCCTGTGTGCCGCTCTGGGCGGCGCGGATTTCAAGCACGGCGTCAAGGCTGCGGAACTGCCCCTCGCGGACCAGCCGGTACTGGTCGATCCAGGCGGTGAGCGCTTCCAGCCGTGCAGGGTTCAGGTGCACGGGCCGGCGCTGGGCGTCACGGGTGCGCGTGACAAGTTGCGCCTGCTCGAGGACCTGGATGTGTTTCGAGACCGCCTGCTTGGTGATCGCGAAGGGCTCCGCCAGTTCATTGACGGTGGCCGGGCCCCGGCTGAGCCGGGCAATGATGCGGCGGCGGACCGGATCGGCGAGGGCCAGGAAGGCCGCGTCGAGCTCGCTGTCGTCGCTGGAATCCACTTGGTGTCCCCACCTCCCGTCCCGACCATGGATAATCAACCGCCTTGTTGATCAATCTCTAGGTTGTTAACGCTATCCCTGGGCTCCGGCCTGCGCAATACCCCAACGCGGGGTCACTTAGCGCCCATTCCGCACCCGAGGATGGGCGCTAAGTGACCCCGCGTTGCTGTGTGCTGTCACGGAATCCTTGCGCAGCTCCAAATTACTTTGTTAGTATGTCAGGACAAACTAGTGAAGGAGATGCGAGTGCCTCTCGTACGAATTGACGTCAACCAGGGCCGCGGCGCGGAGCAGCTCCGCGGGCTCAGCCAGGGCATCCACAACGCGATCGTGGCCGAATTTGGCATTCCGGAGCGGGACTACTTCCACGTGCTGACCGAGCATCCCGAGGGGCAAATTGTCGCCCAGGATGCCGGGCTCGGCTTCGAGCGGACGCCGGACGTGGTGATGATCCAGATCTTCACCCAGGCCGGGCGAAGCCAGTCCGCCAAGCAGTCCTTGTTTGCCGCCATTGCGGACAGGCTGGCCGCCGCGGGGGTCGCCGGCGAGGACGTTTTCATCGGATATGTCGAGAACACCGCGGGGGACTGGTCGTTCGGTTTCGGGCAGGCCCAGTACGTCACCGGCGAACTCGGCGTTCCCGCCAGGTAAACACCCGGGGTAATTCCGGCGCCTGCCCCGCCGCCGCGGCGCTGCGCGGGGCGTCATTTGAAGCCCCCGTGTCATGTTGTAAATATGTCAGTACAAACCTTTGACAGTACATGGATTCTAAGGCAAAGTAGTGGTTGTGGCCCGGCTCACGCCAGGCCCCAAAGCACCGAATAAGCACCGCAGAAACGCCGAAGCTCAGGCTGCGCAAAGGTATCGAGTCCACACCAGAAAGGTCCACGATCACCGTGACCCACGAACTGCTCACGATCGGGCGCATCAGTGTTGATATCTACCCGAACGACATCGGGGTGGATCTGGAGGATGTCACGTCCTTCGGAAAGTACCTTGGCGGATCCCCATCCAACGTAGCGGTCGCCGCTGCCCGCCATGGCCGCCGCACCGCCGTCATCACCCGCACCGGCGACGACGCCTTCGGCAAGTACCTGCACCGCGAACTGCGCAAATTCAACGTGGACGACTCCTTCGTCACGGCGGTCAAGGAATGGCCCACCGCCGTCACGTTCTGCGCCATCAAGCCGCCGGAGGACTTCCCGCTCTACTTCTATGGACGCTTCCCCACGGCACCAGACCTGCAGATCAAGGCCGAGGAACTGGACCTGGACGCCATCAGGGACGCCGGGATCTTCTGGTCCACCGTCACCGGACTCTGCCAGGAGCCCAGCCGCACCGCCCAGCTCACGGCCCACGAGGCACGGCCCCGCACCGGGCTCAAGGAAGGCCAGTTCACCATCCTGGACCTCGACTACCGGCCGATGTTCTGGGCCTCCGAGGAGGAAGCCCGGGAACAGGTCGCCAGGATCCTGCCGCACGTCACCGTCGCGATCGGCAACGACAAGGAATGCGCCGTCGCCGTCGGGGAGGGCACCCCGGACGAACAGGCGGACCGGCTGCTCGCGGCCGGCGTCGAAATCGCCGTCGTGAAGCTGGGCCCTGAAGGGGTCATGGCCAAGACCCGCACCGAGCGTGTGGTCTCTGCCCCGGTGCCCGTGGAAACCGTCAACGGCCTCGGTGCCGGAGACTCCTTCGGCGGGGCCTTCTGCCACGGCCTGCTCTCCGGCTGGCCCCTGGCCCAGGTCCTCGATTTCGCCAACGCCGCCGGCGCCCTCGTCGCCTCCCGACTGTCCTGCGCCGACGCGATGCCGACGCCGGACGAAGTCACCGGCCTGCTCGCCGAACGCGGCCGGCTGCTGCCGGGTACCTACGCCACCGAAGGAGCAGCACTGTGAGTGCAAACCCAGCCGTCGCCACCCGTGGGGTGAACGATGATCCCCGCCGCTACGAGCACCTGAGCATTATCCGGCTCGAAGACCCGGAAGCGATTGCCCGCGCCGCCAAGGCCCGGCGCCGCCACCCCGGCGTCAGGGCCCACCGGCAGAACTTCATCGTCGCCGCCGACCACCCGGCCCGCGGCGCGCTCGCCGTCGGAAACGATCCGGTGGCCATGGCCGACCGCCGCCAGCTCCTGGACCGCCTGCAGATCGCCCTGGCCAACCCGGACGTGGACGGTGTCCTCGCCTCGCCGGACATCATGGACGATCTGCTCCTGCTCGGCGCGCTCGAGGGCAAGCTGCTCTTCGGCTCGATGAACCGTGGCGGACTGTCCGGCCTGGTGAACGAATTCGATGACCGCTTTACCGGCCACACCGCGGCCGCGCTCGAGGCCTTGGGCGCCGACGGCGGCAAGATGCTGACCCGCATCTGCCTCGGCGACCCGGACACCGTCGCCACCCTCGAAGCGACTGCGAGGGCCATCGACTCCCTCGCCGAACGCAGGCTGATCGCCATGGTGGAACCGTTCCTCTCCGTCCGCGAAAACGGGAAGGTCCGCAACGACCTCTCCACCAACGCCGTCATCAAGTCAGTCGCCATCGCCGAAGGCCTTGGCGCGAGCAGCGCCTACACCTGGATGAAGCTCCCCGTGGTGGCCGAGATGGACCGCGTCATGGCGTCCACCACGATGCCCACCGTGCTCCTTGGCGGAGACCCGGACGCTGGCCAGGACGAGGTGTTCGCCAGCTGGCAGACTGCCCTCGCATTGCCCGGCGTTCAGGGCCTCACCGTCGGCCGGACCCTGCTCTACCCGCAGGACGGCGACGTCGCCGGCGCCGTGGCAACCGCGGCCTCGCTGCTGCACCACACCGAATCCACCCGCACCAAAGAAGTATCGGAGTAGCTTCCCATGGGAATGAGCACGGCATCAGGAACACGCAGAATGACGGTCGCGCAGGCCGTCGTTGAATACCTGTCCAAGCAGTACACCGTCGATTCGGTCGGCGGCCAGGACTTCCGGGAACGCCTGATTCCGGGCACGTTCGGCATCTTCGGCCACGGCAATGTCGCCGGCGTCGGCCAGGCCCTCAAGCAGTACCAGCAGCTCGATCCGACGATCATGCCGTACTACCAGGGCCGCAACGAACAGGCCCAGTCCCACCAGGCGGTCGGCTTCGCCCGCCACACCCGCCGCCGCCAGACCTTCGCGATCAGCACCTCGATCGGTCCGGGCTCCTCGAACCTGCTCACCGGCGCGGCGCTGGCCACCACCAACCGGCTGCCGGTCCTGCTGCTGCCGAGTGACACGTTCGCGACCCGCGCCGCCGACCCCGTGCTGCAACAGCTCGAACAGCCCTACGCCTACGACATCACCGTCAATGACGCATTCCGGCCGCTGTCGAAGTTTTTTGACCGCGTCTCCCGGCCAGAGCAGCTGTTTTCCGCGTTCCACCACGGACTCCGTGTCCTCACCGACCCGGCCGAGACCGGCGCCGTCACCATCTCGCTGCCCCAGGACGTCCAGGCCGAGGCCTTCGACGTGCCCGAGGAATTCCTGGCCGAACGCGAATGGCGGATCCGCCGCCCGGACGCCGACGACGAGGACATCCGCCGCGCCGCCGAGGCGATCCGCGCCGCCAAGCGCCCGCTGATCATCGCCGGCGGCGGCGTGCTCTACGCCTACGCCAACGAGGAACTCGCGAAGTTCGCCGAGCTGACCGGCATCCCGGTCGGCAACACCCAGGCCGGCGTCGGCGTGCTGCCCTGGGACCACAAGTTCTCCCTCGGGGCCATCGGTTCCACCGGCACGACGGCGGCCAACGCCATCGCCGCCGAGGCCGACCTCATCATTGGGATCGGTACCCGCTACGAGGACTTCACCACCGCCTCCCGGACCGCGTTCCAGAACCCGGACGTGAAATTCCTCAACATCAACGTCGCCGCCCTCGACGCCTACAAGCACGGCACCTCACTGCCGATCGTGGCCGATGCCCGCAAGGCCCTGGTCAAGCTGAACCAGGCCCTCGGCGGCTACCGCATCGGCGCGGACCTCGAGCAGCGGATCGCGGCCGAGAAGAAACGCTGGGACGCCACCGTGGACGAGGCATTCGACACGCGGTTCACGCCGCTGCCGGCGCAGAACGAGATCATCGGCGCCACGAACCGCGCCATGGACGCCCAGGACGTCGTCATCTGCGCCGCCGGCTCACTCCCCGGTGACCTGCACAAGATGTGGCGCGTCCGGGACCCGTTCGGCTACCACGTCGAATACGCCTACTCCTGCATGGGCTACGAGATCCCGGGCGGCCTCGGGGTCAAGCGCGCCGCCCTGGCCGAAGCCGCCAAGGGCGGCACGCAGCGCGACGTCGTCGTCATGGTGGGGGACGGCTCCTATCTGATGATGCACACCGAACTCGTCACCGCCGTCGCCGAGCGGATCAAGCTGATCGTGGTCCTGATCCAGAACCACGGCTACGCCTCGATCGGTTCGCTTTCCGAGTCCCTCGGTTCCCAGCGCTTCGGCACCCAGTACCGGGCGCTGGATGAGGAACACCACAGCTTCGACGACGGCGACCGGCTCCCGGTCGACCTGGCCCTGAACGCCGAAAGCCTCGGCGTGAAGGTGATCCGGATCGAACCGGGGGAGAAGGTCATCGCCGAGCTCGAGCAGGCCATCCGGGACGCCAAAGCAGCCCCCGAACGCGGCGGCCCGATCGTCATCCACGTTGAATCCGACCCGCTGCTGGATGCCCCCAGCTCCGAGTCATGGTGGGACGTTCCGGTCTCCCAGGTCTCCGAGCTCGACTCCACGAAGCAGGCCTTCCAGACCTACACCGACCACAAGGCCCGCCAGCGCAAGCTGCTCGGCTGACCCCCTTCATCACCACGAACAGCCACAGACCAAGGAAGTCCACCACTATGTCAACGACGACCGTCACCACCATCAGCCACTTCATCAACGGCGCCGAAACCGCCGGTGAGGGCACCCGCACCCAGCCCGTCTACAACCCGGCCACCGGCGCCGTCTCCGCGGAGCTGCGGCTGGCCAACCGGGAAGACCTGGACACCACCGTCGCCGCCGCCCGCGCTGCCGCCGATTCCTGGGGCGACATCTCCCTGGCCAAGCGCACCGCGGTGCTGTTCAAGTTCCGCGAACTCGTCGCCTCCCACGTGGACGAGCTCGCCGAACTGATCACCGCCGAACACGGCAAGGTCCTCTCCGACGCCAAGGGCGAGATCGGCCGCGGACTCGAGGTCATCGAGTTCGCCTGCGGCATCCCGCAGCTGCTCAAGGGCGACTACTCGGACCAGGTCTCCACCGGCATCGACGTCTTCTCCTTCCGCGAACCGCTCGGCGTCGTCGCCGGCATCACCCCGTTCAACTTCCCGGTCATGGTCCCGCTGTGGATGGCCCCGATGGCGATCGCCACCGGCAACGCCTTCATCCTCAAGCCCTCCGAGCGCGACCCCTCCGCCTCAATGCTGCTCGCCAAGCTGTGGAAGCGGGCCGGGCTGCCCGACGGCGTCTTCCAGGTCCTGCACGGCGACAAGGAAACGGTCGACGGCCTCCTGACCCACCCGGACGTGGACGGCATCTCCTTCGTCGGTTCCACCCCGATCGCGAAGTACGTCCACGAGACCGCCACCGCCCACGGCAAGCGCGTCCAGGCCCTGGGCGGGGCGAAGAACCACGCGATCATCCTGCCCGACGCCGACCTCGACAACGCTGCCGACCACCTGGCCGCCGCCGCCTTCGGCTCCGCCGGGGAACGCTGCATGGCCATCTCGGTCGCCGTCGCCGTCGGCGAAGCCGCCGACCTGCTGGTCAAGAAGGTCGAGGAGCGCGCCCTGGCCGTCAAGGTCAACAACGGCACCGTGCCCGACGCCGAAATGGGCCCGGTCATCACGCCGGCGTCCAAGGAACGCATCGTGAAGATCGTCACCGAAGCCGAAACCGCCGGCGCCGCGATGGTGGTGGACGGCCGCGACCTCGTGGTCCCCGGCCACGAAGACGGGTTCTGGGTCGGCCCGACCGTCCTGGACCACGTCACGGCCGGGATGACCGCCTACACCGAGGAAATCTTCGGCCCCGTCCTGGTCGTGGTCCGGGTGGAGGACCTCGACGCCGGCATCGCCCTGATCAACTCCAACCCCTACGGCAACGGCACCGCGATCTTCACCTCTTCCGGCGCCGCGGCCCGGAAGTTCCAGCGCTCCGTCACCGTGGGCATGATCGGCATCAACGTGCCGCTGCCCGTGCCGGTGGCGTACCACTCCTTCGGCGGCTGGAAGGCCTCGCTGTTCGGCGACAAGCACATCTACGGCCCCGAAGGCGTCTCCTTCTACACCCGCGGCAAGGTGGTCACCTCGCGCTGGCCCGAACCGACGCACGCCTCCGGCGCCTCCTACAACTTCCCGTCCAACTGACGCCTCGACTAACCACGATCGACTGCTCCGCAACCGCCGTTTTGAGCGTCCAAAACGGCACCTGCGGAGCACTCGATGAGAAGGAATGGAAATGACAGAGAACAAGCTGATCATCGGCACCGCGCCGGACTCCTGGGGCGTCTGGTTCCCGGATGACCCCCAGCAGACCCCGTGGGAACGCTTCCTCGACGAGGTCGCCGAATCCGGCTACAAGTGGATCGAACTTGGCCCCTATGGCTACCTCCCCACCGATCCGGCCCGTCTCGCCGAAGAGCTCAAGCAGCGCGACCTCAAGATCTCGGCCGGCACCGTGTTCACCGCATTCCACCGCGGGGCCCACCAGTACGACGAAGCCTGGGAGCCGGCCCGCAAGGTCGCCGAACTCACGGCAGCCATGGGGGGCGAACACATCGTGGTCATTCCCGCCATGTGGCGCGACGACGTCACCGGCGAGGCCGTCGAGAGCGGCACGCTCACCGAGAAGGCGTGGAGCGACCTGTTCTCCGGCCACAACCGCATGGGCAAGACCCTCTTGGAGGATTTCGGCCTGAAGCAGCAGTTCCACTCGCACGCCGACTCCCACGTCGGCGCGCAGGAGGACATCGAAACCCTGCTCGCGGCCACGGACCCGAAGTACCTCAACCTCTGCCTGGATACCGGCCACGCCGAATACTGCGGGGCCTCCAGCCTCGACCTGATCAAGAACTATCCGGACCGGATCGGCTACCTGCACCTCAAGCAGATCAACCCGGACATCCTCAAAAAGGTCAACGAGGAAAACATGACGTGGGCCGCCGCCAACCTGGCCGGCGTGATGACCGAGCCGCCGAACGGGCTGCCGGACCTGCGCGCCGTCATCGAAGCCGTGGAGGCGCTCAACCGGCCGATCTTTGGCATTGTGGAACAGGACATGTATCCCGTGGCCTTCGACGTCCCGATGCCGATCGCCAAGCGCACCCGGAACTACCTGCTCTCCTGCGGCTCCCGCACCGCCGTCAACTAGAACTGAGGACAAGATCATGACCAAGACCCTCCGCGTAGCTGTCATCGGCGCCGGCCGTATGGGCGCAGACCATATCCAGCGGCTCAACACCCGCATCCACGGCGCCGAAGTTGCCGCCGTCGTCGACGTCGACCTCGCCCGTGCCCAGGCCGCCATCGAAGGCATCCCCGGCGCCGTCGCCCTCGCCGACGCCGAGGAGGCCCTCAACAACGGCGACGTCAACGCCGTCCTGATCGCCACCCCCGGCTTCCTGCACGAGGACATCCTGCTTAGGGCGATCGCCAAGGACATCCCGATCCTCTGCGAGAAGCCGCTCACCCCGGATGCCGAATCCTCCTGGAAGATTGTCGAAGCCGAGCAGGTGCTGGGCCACAAGCGCATCCAGGTCGGCTTCATGCGCCGCTTCGACGCCGAATACGCCGCCCTCGGCAAAATCATCCGCGACTCCGAACTCGGTGAGCTGCTCATGCTGCACCACCAGCACCGGAACCCCACCACCCCGGCGGGCTTCACCAACGAGATGCTGATCAACGACTCCGTGGTCCACGAATTCGACGCCATCCGCTACTTCACCGGCGAGGAAATCACCTCGGTCCAGGTCCGCCTCGGCAAGGCCACACGGAACGCCCCGGCCGGGCAACACGACCCGCAGCACGTCCTGATCGAGACCGAGTCCGGTGTCCTGGCCGACGTCGAGATCTACGTCAACGCGAAGTTCGGCTACGAGGTGGCCACCCAGGCCTCCTTCGAAGACGGCATCGTCAGCATCGGCGGCGACAAAGGCCCGTACACCCGCAGCAACGGCCGCTGGGGCGGCCACGTCACCCCCGGCTTCGAGGAACGCTTCGGGGCGGCGTACGACGTCGAAATCCAGTCCTGGGTGGACGCCGCCCTGCGCGATGAGATCGGCGGCCCCACCGCCTGGGACGGCTACGCCACGGCCGCCTGCTGCGAGGCCGGCGTCGAGGCGCAGAAGAACGGCGAAAAGGTCGCCGTGAAGCTCAACGCCAAGCCCGCCCTGTACCGCTAAAACCCCGCCGGCCGGCGCCTTCTACTGCAAAGAACGCGCCGGCCGGCCGCACGCCCGCCAGATCCACAATGGAGTGTTCACCGTGAAAATCGCCCTAGATCCCACGCCGTTCCACCACAGCCACGGACTCCTCGAGTTCCCGCGCGTGGTGGCCGACCTCGGCTACAAGTACATGCAGATGACCCCGCACGCCGATTTCATCCCCTTCTTCAACCACCCGAAGGCCGACGACGAGCTCGTGGGCAAGCTGAAGGCGGCCTGCAAGGACGCGGGAATCGAAATCGCGTCGGTGCTGCCCGTGCTGCGCTGGTCCGGCCCGGACGAGGACGCACGCGAGGCGGCCGTCCGCTACTGGAAGCGCGCCATCCAGATCACCGTGGACCTGGGCGTTGGCACCATGAACACCGAATTCAGCGGCCGGCCGGAGAAGGCCGAAGAATCCGAGCGGGCCTTCTACCGCTCCATGGAGGAGCTGCTCCCCATCATCGAGCGGGAGGGGATCGACCTGCTGATCGATCCGCACCCGGACGACTTCGTCGAGGAGGGCCTGGCCGCGATCCGCGTGATCCGCGGGCTGAACTCGAAGAATGTTGGCCTGGTCTACGTGGCCTCGCACAGCTTCCACATGAAGAACGCACCGCTGGAGATCATGCGGGCCGCGGGCGACAAGCTGCGCCTGGTCCACGTGGCCGACACGATGGACCACCACGCCTCACACGGCCTGCGCTACATCACCAACCCGCCCGGCAACCCCGTCCGCGTGCACCAGCACCTGAAAATCGGCGACGGCGACGTAAACTGGGACGAGTTTTTCGGCGGCCTGCAGGAGATCGGCTTCCTGGACCGTGAAGATACGGTGATGGTCTCCAGCGTCTTCGCCGAGGACGACAACGCCGCGGACGTCTCCCGGTACCAGCTGGAGACCATGAAACAGCGCGTCGCGAAGGCGAGCCTATGACGGCGCCCGTCGCCGAGGTGACACGGCCCGTCAACCACAAACGGGCCCTCCGGACCGCGACGATCGTCTCCACTTTCGGCGGACTGCTCTTCGGCTACGACACCGGCGTGATCAACGGCGCTTTGCCGTACATGCAGGTGGACCTGGGCCTCACGCCACTGACCGAAGGGCTCGTGACCTCCTCGCTGCTGTTCGGGGCGGCCTTTGGCGCCCTCTTCGGCGGGCGCCTGGCGGACCGCCACGGCCGGCGCAAAATGATCATGGTGCTGGCCGTGGTGTTCCTCGCCGGCACCCTTGCGTGTACCTTCGCGCCGAACACGGAGGTGATGATCCTGGCACGCCTGATCCTCGGCCTGGCCGTGGGCGGGGCTTCGGTGACGGTGCCGGTGTACCTGGCCGAGGTCTCACCGAGTGCCCGGCGCGGACGAATTGTCACCCAAAACGAGCTGATGATCGTCACGGGCCAGCTGCTGGCCTTCATGTTCAACGCCTACCTCGGCAACAGCTTCGGCGAGGCCGGCGGGATCTGGCGCTGGATGCTGGTCATCGCAACCCTGCCGGCGATCGCGCTCTGGGTCGGCATGAACTTCATGCCCGAAAGCCCGCGCTGGCTGGCATCGATGGGCAGCTTCGGCGAAACCCTCAGTGTGCTGCAGCGGATCCGCTCCCAGTCCGAGGCCAGGGCTGAATTTGAAGAAGTCAAGGCCATGGCCGTGGAGGACTACAAGGCCAAGATGGGCTCCTGGAAGGACCTCAGTGTTCCGTGGCTCCGGCACATCTTCGTGGTGGGGATCGGGCTCGCGGTCATCCAGCAGATCACGGGCGTCAACTCGATCATGTACTACGGCACGCAGATCCTCGCCGAGTCCGGATTCGGCCGCGAAGCGGCCCTCACGGCCAACATCGCCAACGGGGTCATCTCCGTTCTCGCCACGTTTCTGGGCATCTGGCTGCTGGGCAAAGTGGGACGGCGGAGGATGCTCATCACTGGCCAGCTCGGCACCACGACGGCGCTGTTCCTGATCGGCGTCTTCTCTCTCATCCTCCCCGAGGGCCCCGCCCGGGGCTTCGTCGTCCTGGCCCTGACCGTGACATTCCTGGCCTTCCAGCAAGGTGCAATCTCACCGGTCACCTGGCTGATGCTCTCAGAGATCTTCCCGCTGAAGATCCGCGGCCTGGGCATGGGCGCCTCGGCCTTCGTGCTGTGGATCGTGAACTTCCTTGTTGGCTTCGGCTTCCCGCAGCTCCTCGCCGCGATCGGACTGTCCAGCACCTTCTTCGTCTTCGCTGTGCTCGGCGTCGGGGCCATCGCCTTTGCCGCGAAGTACATTCCGGAGACCAAGGACAAGAGCCTGGAGGACCTGGAATACTTCTTCAAACAGGCGGCCGCCAGGGAACCGGTCACCGTCTAGCCGCAGTCAAGAAAGCCCTGCACGCACAAGCCCCGCCCGGGATTCGTCCCCGGCGGGGCTTTCTGCGTTCTTTCTGCGTACTCGCGCGAGGCGGTTGCCGCGCTAGGCCGCGGCGTGCAGCCGGGGGAGGGCGTCGACCAGCGGCGCCAGTTCGGGGACCTCCTGGGCCTCGGCCAGCGCCCGCTCCAGCGTGGCGTCGTGGACCGGCCGGCTCTGCTCGAGCAGGGCGATGCCGCTGGGGGTGAGCTCGGTGTAAATTCCGCGGCGGTCATCCGCACACAGGATCCGGGTCAGCAGCCCGCGGTCCTCGAGCCGGTTGACCAGGCGCGTGGTGGCACTCGCGCTCAACGCCGTGGCGCGGGCCAGCTGCTGCATCCGCATGTGCCAGCCGTCCTGCCGGCTCAGCGCGTCCAGCACGGTGTACTCCACGACCGAGAGCTGCGCTTCGGCCTGCAAGGACCGCTCCAGCTCGGCCTCGATCAGCCCGTGCAGGGCCGCCAGGGTCCGCCAGCCTTGCGCCCGGACCTCGACGGCGTCGTCCTTGATGCCCATCACGTGTTTCCCTTCAACTCGCGTGCCCGGCGGGGTGGCGACGGGCACATCAAATAATAGTTGCTTGCGCGCTGTATCTGCTTGTGCAAGAATAAATAACGCGTCTGCAACTACTAGCTTACGCGCCATACCCCATCCCGTACAGCTTTGTAAGGAGCACCTCCATGCCTGTTGGCCTGATAGCCCTCGCCCTCGGCGGGTTCGGCATCGGACTCACCGAGTTCGTCATCATGGGCCTGTTGCCGCAAGTGGCCGCAGACTTCCACGTCACCGAGGCGACCGCGGGCTGGCTCATCTCCGGCTACGCGCTCGCCGTCGTGGTCGGGGCGCTGGGTCTCACCGCCGCCGTGACGCGCTTCGAACGCAAGCCCGTGCTGGCCGTGCTGATGGTGCTGTTTATCGCCGGCAACCTCGTCTCGGCGCTCGCGCCGGATTACTCGGTAATGATGATCGGCCGCATCATTGCCGCCCTCGCACATGGCGCGTTCTTCGGCATCGGCGCCGTCGTGGCCGCGAGCATGGTGGCGCCCACTAAGAAGGCGGGTGCGATCGCGATCATGTTCACCGGCCTGACGGCTGCGAATGTGCTCGGTGTCCCGTTCGGCACCATGCTGGGCCAGGCCGCGGGCTGGCGCTCCACGTTCTGGGCGATCACCGTGATCGGTGTCCTCGCCCTGGCCGGCATCCTCGCCCTGGTGCCCAGAACAGGTTCGGGAGATTCAGCCCCTGGTTCTGCCTCCGGCGGTCTGCGCGGCGAGCTCCGTGCCTTCCGGTCCGGACAGGTCTGGCTCTCCATCCTCGTCACCATCCTTGGGTACGGCGGCATGTTCGGCGCCTTCACCTACATCGCCTTCACCCTCACCGAGGTCACCGGCTTCTCCGCCACCACGGTCCCGTGGCTGCTGATCCTCTTTGGCGTCGGGCTCTTCATCGGCAACACCGTGGGCGGCAAGGCGGCCGACAAGAATGTGGACCGCACCCTGCTGGTAGTGCTCGCCATTCTGGTGGTGGTGCTCGTGGTCTTCGCCCTGAGCGCCGGCAACCAGCCGTTGACCATCGCCTCCATGGTGTTGCTGGGCGGCTTCGGCTTCGCCACGGTTCCGGGACTGCAGATGCGCGTCATGAAATACGCCAGCAGCGCTCCCACCCTGGCCTCCGGCGCCAACATCGGCGCATTCAACGTCGGCAATGCCCTGGGCGCCTGGCTGGGCGGCGTCACCATCACCGCCGGCCTCGGCTACACCTCGCCCATCTGGGCCGGCGCCGGGATCACCCTGTTGGGCCTGGCAGTGATGGCGTTCGCCGCGGCTCACGCAAAGAAGCACGACGCCGACCTGCCGGGAACCGGCGGATCAACCGTGCCCGCCGTTGCAGCGGCGGAAACCAGCACAGACCTTCCGGTCACCGAGGCTGCAGCCGTTGCCCGCTGACCGCTCGAACACAACAGACCGCCCGACCACAACAACAGGAGACACCATGAACTCAAGGCCCCATATCGTCCTCAACAACGGGGTGCGGATGCCGCAGCTGGGCTTCGGCGTCTTCCAGATTCCCGACGCCGAGACCACCGAGGCGGTAGCAGCGGCGCTCGCGGCCGGTTACCGGAGCATCGACACGGCCGCCATCTACGGAAACGAGACCGGAACCGGCCGCGCGCTCGCGGAATCCGGGATCGCGCGGGAGGAGCTGTTCATCACCTCCAAGCTGTGGATCGACGACCTCGGCTACGAACCGGCCCTTGCTGCCTTCGACGCGAGCCTGGACAAGCTGGGTCTCGACTACCTGGATCTTTACCTGATCCACTGGCCGGCGCCGGCATCGGACCGGTACGCCGACTCCTGGTTGGCCCTTGAGAAACTCCTTGCCGACGGCCGGGTCAGGGCCATCGGCGTCTCCAATTTCGAGCCGGGACACCTGCAGCGGCTCATCGACCTGGGCGGAACGGTGCCGGCCGTCAACCAGGTGGAGCTGCACCCGGCCCTTCAGCAGCACGCCGTGACGGTGTTCAACGCCGCGCAGGGCATTGCGACGGAGGCCTGGAGTCCGTTGGCCCAGGGGGCACTGCTGGCGGATCCGGCCATCACGGAGATCGCCGCGCGGCACGGCAGAACCCCGGCGCAGGTCATTCTGCGCTGGCACCTGCAGCAGGGGAGGATCGTCATCCCGAAGTCAGTGACGCCGGCCCGGATCCGGGAAAACCTGGAGGTGTTCGGCTTTGAGCTTTCCGCGGGCGAACTGGCGGCCGTGAATGCCCTTGAGCGGAACGGGCGCACCGGACCGCACCCGGCCACGTTCAATGGCTAGCTGTCAGCGCCTGAGCAGCCGAACGGCCTAGCGGCCGAATGGCAGCCGCGGGTCCAGGTCCTGGCCCTCCCAGGTCTGGCGGATCCAGCCGTGGTGCGGGTCATCGCTGATGAGCCAGTCGCGGACCGGGCCAGGGCCGGCCATGACGTTGAGGTAATACATGTCGTAGCCGGGGGCGGCCATGGCGGGTCCGTGCCAGCCGTAGGGCACCAGGACGACGTCGCCGGTCCGGACCTCGGCCGCAACGTCGATGGGCCGCTCGTCGGAGGCGTAGACGCGCTGGTAGCCGATGGCGTCGTCGGCGCCGGGGCGTTGCAGGGCGCCGGGCGTGACGCGGGTTTCGAAGTAGTAGATCTCCTCGAGGCTGGTCTCGCCGTCCTTTTCCTCGTCGTGCTTGTGCGGGGGATAGGACGACCAGTTTCCGGCCGGGGTGAGGACCTCGCAGACGATGAAGCGGTCCGCCTCCAGCGCGGCGGGGGTGCCGAAGTTGTGGACCTGGCGGGAGCAGTTGCCCGCCCCGCGCAGTTCCACTGGCATCTCGGCGGCCGTGATGAGGCGGGTCGGGTAGGAGGCTTTGGCCGGCGCGGTGGCCACGGCCACCCGTCCGCCGTCGGCCGATGTGATGGCCACCGCCTTGCCGGCTCCCGTGTAGAGCACGTCGCTGGGGCCACTGAAGACGCTGTCCCGGCCGGCCAGGGGATAGTCCTGCCCGTCGACGGTCGCTACGAAAGGGCCGTTGAGCGGGATCACGATGCGTTCCTCCGCCGCGGCGTCGAGTTCGACGGCGGCGCCGGCTGCCAGCGTGGCAACCTTCAGCCCGGTATGCGCCCAGCCGTCGACTTCCAGTTTGGAGTCGGACGTCCCGATGGAGATGTCCCACTTGCCTTCGGCTGCGGTGCCGAGCGGATAGACCCAGTTGGCCATGGAAGCTGCCCTTTCGTTGTCGCGCCGGAGGCAGGCGCGTGTGTGTGCGGGTTGGAGCCGGTTGCGCCCGTCGCTGGCGCCTAACTCTGGACGCTTACCTCTGGACCAGTGTCATTTCGAAGCTGTAGGAATCCGCCCGGTAGACGTGGTGGCCGGTTTCCACCATGCGTCCGGTGTCGTCCACCGCGGTCCGCTCCATGGTCACCAGGGCGGAGCCGGGGGTGGTCTCGAGCAGCGGCGCCTGGTAGTCGTTGGCGATCATGGCGCCGATCCGCTGTGAGGCCAGGCGGAAGTTCACGCCGCCGTTGCGCAGAATGGCGTAGAGGCCCTGCGCGCCCAGGGAAGCCTCGTCGAGGGCGGTGATGTCATCCCGCACCCAGTTCTCCATCAGGGCCAGCGGCTTGCCGCCCACTTTCCGGAGCCTGGTGAAGTGGTAGACCTTGGCGCCGGCCGGAAGCTGCAGTGCTGTCCGGATCGCGCCGTCCGCCTCCTCATGCGAGAAGCTGAGCACGTCGGTGGTGGGCTTGCTGCCGTTGTTGCTCAGGTCGTCGTAGAGGCTGGAGAGTTCCAGCGGGCGGCGGACCTGGCTGGACACCACCTGGGTGCCGACGCCGCGCTTGCGGACCAGGAGGCCCGAGCGGACCAGCTCGTCCATGGCTTTTCTCATCGTAGGCCGGGACAGGTTCAGCTGGGCGGCCAGGTCGATCTCGTTTTCCAGCCTGCTGCCGGGTTCCAGCAGCCCAGTGTGGATCGCTGCCTCGATGCCCTGGACCACTTGGTGGTACAGCGGCACCGGGGAAGAGCGGTCGATCCGCAGATTCAGTTGATTCGCCACTGGGCATGCTCCCTTGTGCTCCGCGGCGGTCGTCGTGTCGGCCTGCCCGCGTATGTCAGTGTATGTTCGCTTGATAGGACATACTGCCTTTTTCTGATAGTAGCAGGGCTGCCAAGAGGTGCCAAGGGCTGCTCTGACGGGCCTTGTTTGCGGGGGTCGGGCTGTCGGCGCTGGCCCGTCAAGCCCCGCGAATGGGACATTCCGATCACACTTCGTTACGTCCAAACATCCTAATGTCAGGACAAACTATTGACAACTGTGATTGGAGTCACCATGATCGGTTGTAGATGGCTCATGGACCGACGCGATGAAGCGGCCGGCGTGGCCCGGAATCAAAGGAGATTGATCGTGACCAAGTTCTCGTGGCGGAAGGCGACCCTCGTGGCGGCCGTTGTACCCATGCTGGCCCTGAGCGCGTGTTCGAGCACCGGCGGCAAGCCCGCAGACTCAGGCAATGCGGCTGGCGGAGGCCAGGCAGCCAGCACCTCCCGCATCAAGGTCGCCCTTATCACGCACGCCGCAGCCGGTGACACCTTCTGGGATATTGTTCGCAAGGGCGCCGAGGAGGCATCGGCGAAGGACAACGTTGAGCTCCTCTATACGTCCGATCCCGAAGCCGGGCGCCAGGCCCAGCTCATTCAGCAAGCCATTGACCAGAAGGTCGACGGCATCGCGGTCACGCTCGCCAAGCCCGAAGCCCTCAAGGACGTCCTGAAGAAGGCCTCCGACGCCGGCATCCCGATTGTGAGCCTCAACGCCGGTGAATCGGTCTCCTCCCAGCTCGGAGCATTCACCCACTTCGGTTCCAACGAGCAGCTCGCCGGTCAAGCCGTGGGCACCAAGCTGGCCGCGGACGGCTACAAGCACCCGGTCTGCGTGATTCAGGAACAGGGCCACGTGGGACTTGAAGCACGGTGCGCGGGCGTCAAGGCGAAGGTTCCCGGAACGGAGATCCTTTACGTCGACGGCAAGGATATGACCTCCGTTCAGTCCACCGCGACTGCCAAGCTTCAGGCTTCCAAGGACGCCGACGTCATCATCGGCCTCGGCGCCCCCATCACCCTGACTCTCCTCAAGTCGGTCACTGACGCCGGCAGCTCTGCCAAGGTTGCCAGTTTCGACCTCAACGCGGAGCTCGCCCAGAAGATCGTGGATGGTGCAGTTCTGTTCACCGTGGACCAGCAGCCGTGGCTGCAGGGCTACGGAGCCGTTGACGCCATCTGGCAGAACAAGCGCGGCGGCTTCAAGATCGGCGGCGGCCAGCCTGTGCTGACAGGCCCGGCGGTCATCGACAAATCCAATGCGGCCGATGTCCTGACCTTCGCCCAGCAGGGCGTCCGCTAACAGCCCGCTGGCCGGGCCGGCCCAGGCCGGCCCGGCGGCTAGGAGACTTATCATGACCATCACCCAGACCAAGACAAAGTCGCCGGCGCCCGATGAGCGCGTCGCCAAGCGCAGTCCGTTCCAGAAACTGCTCGGACGTCCCGAGGTCGGTGCCCTGGTGGGCGCGATCGTCCTCTTCATCTTCTTCGCGTTGGTGTCCCCGACCTTTACCCAGCCCGGTGCCCTGGCGACCATCCTGTACGGGTCCTCTACGATCGGGATCATGGCGGTGGGGGTGTCCTTGCTGATGATCGGCGGGGAGTTCGACCTCTCCACCGGCGTCGCCGTGATCACCTCGGCGCTGACGGCGTCGCTGTTCAGCTGGTACTTCACCACGAACGTCTGGGTCGGCGTCGGGCTGGCCCTGGTGGTCTCCCTGTCCGTCGGGTTCATCAACGGCTGGATTCTGATCAAGACCAAGCTGCCGTCCTTCATCGTCACCCTGGCGACGTTCCTGATGCTGACCGGCCTGAACCTGGGCCTGACCCGGCTGATCGGCGGCTCGGTGTCTTCGCCCTCGATCTCGACCATGGACGGTTTCGCATCGGCCCGGGCGGTGTTCGCCTCCTCGGTGAGCGTCGGCGGCGTCGACATCAAGATCACCGTGTTCTACTGGTTCGCGCTCGTCGCGGTCGCGACCTGGGTGCTGATGCGGACCCGGGTGGGGAACTGGATCTTCGCCGTGGGCGGGGACGCGAACGCGGCCCGCGCCGTGGGCGTGCCGGTCAAGGCCACCAAGATCGGTTTGTTCATGGCCGTGGGGTTCTGCGCCTGGATTCTGGGCATGCACAACCTCTTCGCCTTCGACACCGTGCAGTC
Organism: Arthrobacter sp. 10T425; assembly: GCF_056393985.1. Taxonomy (NCBI): domain Bacteria; kingdom Bacillati; phylum Actinomycetota; class Actinomycetes; order Micrococcales; family Micrococcaceae; genus Arthrobacter; species Arthrobacter sp. 10T425. The sequence goes on from NZ_JBFTGZ010000006.1 coordinate 160,905, forward strand.
CGGTGAGGGCGTGGGCAACGAGTTCCTCTACATCATCGCCGCGGTGATCGGCGGCTGCCTGCTCACCGGCGGGTACGGCTCGGCGATCGGCGGCGCGATCGGCGCGTTCATCTTCGGCATGGCCAACAAGGGCATCGTCTACGCGCAGTGGAACCCGGACTGGTTCAAGTTCTTCCTGGGCCTGATGCTGCTGCTGGCCACCATCGTCAACCTCATCGTCAAGCGCCGCGCGGAACTGAAGTAGAAGGGCCCCGGAACCATGAATGCCAAAGAGATCGACCAGCAGACCCTGCTGCAGAACGAAAACGATCCCCTCACCCACACCCCGGTGCACCTGCTCTCCCTCGACGGGGTCGGGAAGCACTACGGGAACATCATCGCCCTCTCCGAGGTCACCATGGCGGTGGACAACGGCCGCGTCACCTGCGTGCTGGGCGACAACGGTGCGGGCAAGTCCACGCTGATCAAGATCATCGCCGGCCTGCACCAGCACGACGCCGGGGTCCTGAAGATCATGGGGGAGGAGCGGAAGTTCAGCTCCCCCCGGGACGCCCTGGACGTCGGGATCGCCACGGTCTACCAGGACCTCGCCGTGGTGCCTTTGATGCCGATCTGGCGGAACTTCTTCCTTGGCTCGGAACTGACGTCCGGCTTCGGCCCGTTCAAGAGCATGGACGTCGAGAAGATGAAGGACATCACGCTCAAGGAACTCGCCGCGATGGGCATCGACCTGCGCGACGTCGAGCAGCCCATCGGCCAGCTCTCCGGCGGTGAACGCCAGTGCGTCGCGATCGCCCGGGCCGTGTACTTCGGCGCGAAGGTCCTGATCCTGGACGAGCCCACCGCGGCCCTGGGCGTGAAGCAGTCCGGCGTGGTGCTCCGCTACATCCTGCAGGCCCGCGACCGCGGCCTCGGGGTCATCTTCATCACCCACAACCCGCACCACGCCTTCCCTGTCGGGGACCGGTTCCTGCTGCTCAAACGGGGCAAGTCGATCGGCTATTACGACAAGAAGGACATCACCCTGGACGAGCTCACCGCCCAGATGGCCGGCGGCGCGGAACTCGCCGAACTCGCCCACGAACTCGAACAACTCGGCGGCCACAGCGACGTCGTCAAGGAAGTCCAGGGCGAAGTCGCCGACGTGTCCCAGACCACCGGCAAGACCTACGGGTAACTGCCGCCCCAACTCCTGAAAGGACAAGCCTTTGGCTTACCTCAACCGCAATGCCTCCGACGCCGTCCTACCCGTGCGAATCGGACTTATCGGCTCGGGCTGGATGGGCGCCTTCCACGCCGAGAGCATTGCCCGCCGGGTCCCCGGCGCCGTCCTTGCCGCCATCGCGGATCCGAACCTGGAATCCGCCGGGGCGCTGGCTGGCGCCCTGGGCACCACGAAGGTGACCGCCGACGCTGCCGATCTCCTGGCCGACCCGGCGATTGACGCCGTCGTCATCGCCAGCCCCGCGCGTTTCCATTCCGCCCTGATCGGCCAGGCCGCAGCGGCCGGAAAGCACGTCTTCTGCGAGAAGCCCGCCGGTCAGGGGCTCGAGGAGCTCGACGCAGCCCTTGACGCCGTCGACGCCGCCGGGGTGCACTTCCAGATCGGCTTCAACCGCAGGTACGCCGCAGACTTCCAAGCGGCCAAGAAGGACCTCGCCGCCGGAATCGTGGGGCAGCCGCAACTGCTTCGTTCGCTGACCCGGGACCCGGGCACGGGGAGCATCGGCCACGCCGCAAGGATCCCCGCGTGGACCATCTTCCTCGAAACCCTGATCCACGACTTCGACACCCTGAACTGGTTCAACGAAGGCGCCGAACCTGTGGAGGTCTATGCGGTTGCCGACGCGCTTGTGGAGCCGGGACTGCGGGACCAGGGGTTCCTGGACACCGCCGTCGTGACCATCCGCTACAGCAACGGCGCGATCGCCGTCGCCGAGGCAAACTTCAGCGCGCTGTACGGTTACGACATCCGCGGCGAGGTTTTCGGCTCCAAGGGCATGGTCCAGGCCGGCCGCGCCACCGAAACCGCTGCCCGCCGGTTCACAGCCGAGGGGATGTCCGCCGACACCCCACGGCTGAACGTCGAGCTCTTCCGGCAGGCCTACACAGACGAGCTGGCGGACTTCGCCGACGCCGTGCGCGCCCGGCGTGACGGTACCGCTCCGGAGTCGAAGCCCTTCACTCTCACTCCGGGAGCCAGCGACGCCCGGCGCGCACTGGCCGTGGCGCTGGCCTGCATCGAGTCCGTCAAGCGGGGGACCCCGGCAACGGTCAACACAGTGGCCGTCAACGAGAACGTGGTCCTCTGATGCGGCTCGCCGTGTGCGCTGAGATGGTCTTTACGGACTTGCCGTTCACGGAGCGGGTGCGCCGGCTCCACGAGGCCGGCTTCGACGTCGAACTCTGGGACTCGCGGCCCAAGGACATCGGCGCGCTCAAGGCCACCGGGGCGGTGTTCTCCTCCATGACCGGATACAGCTCCGGCAGCCTCGTGGATCCGGACACGGCGGACGAGGTGGTGCGGACCGCCGAGTCCCTGATCCCCACCGCCCTGGAACTTGGCGTCAGCCGTATGGTGGTCCACCCGGCGGAACTCGTCGACGGCCACGCGGCGCGGCCTGTCTACCGCTCCAGCGGACACATGTGGGCCACCGGCGCCCGGACCCTGGAACGGCTCGGGAAGCTCGGTGAGAAGCACGGGGTGACGTTCTGCCTCGAGAACCTCAACACCATCCGGGACCACCCCGGCATCCCGCTGGCACGGGCCAAGGACACCCTGGCGCTCGTGCAGGCGGCCGGGCACCCGAACGCCAGGCTCATGCTGGATCTCTATCACGCCCAAATGGGGGAGGGGAACCTGGTCGAGCTCGTCCGGACCGCCCTGCCATACCTCGGCGAAATCCAGGTGGCAGACGTTCCCGGCCGTTGCGAACCCGGAACCGGGGAAATCAACTACGCGGCCGTGGCCAGGGCGCTCGCGGACGCAGGCTACGAAGGAACCGTGGGCATGGAAGCGTGGGCCAGTGGCGACAGTTATGCGGCCCTGGAGGCCTTCCGTGCGGCGTTCACCGTGCCCGCACCAAACATGAGAGTAGAAGTATGAAAGACGTAATCCTTGGACTCGCCGGCGTTGGGCGGATCGGGGTCATGCACGCCAACAACATCGCCGCACTCAACGAGGTCCTGAACCCACAAGGGATCCGTGTCCGCCTCCGCCTCACCGACGTCGCCGAAGAGCACGCCCGGACGGTGGCAAGCGGTCTCGGTGCCGAATTCCTGCCCTCGGTCCAGACGCTGCTGGCCTCGGGGCTGGACGGCCTGGTCATCGCCACCGGAACCGGAACCCACCCCGAGCTCATCAAGGCCGGCGTGGACGCCGGGATCCCGGTGTTTTGCGAAAAGCCTGTGGCCCTGAACGTGGCCGACGCCCTGCCGGTGCTCGACTACATCCGGGACCGGAACGGCGTGGTGCAGATCGGGCATCAGCGCCGGTTCGACGCCGGCTACCTGGAGGCCCGCCGCGCTTACCAGGCCGGCGAGCTGGGCTGGATCCATTCCCTGCGTGCCGTCACGTGCGACATGACGCCGCCCCCGGTCGAGTTCCTGGCCAGCTCCGGCGGGCTCTTCCGTGACTGCTCGGTCCACGATTTCGACATCCTGCGCTGGCTCACAGGCCGCGAAATCGTCGAGGTCTACGCCAAGGGCTCCAACAACGGGGATCAGGCCATCGGTGAGGCCGGCGATGTGGACACGGCCCTCGCGCTGGTGACGTTCGACGACGGCACCGTGGGAACGGTTTCGGCGACCCGCTACAACGGGGCGGGCCATGATGTCCGGCTGGAAATCCAGGGCTCCCGCGGCTCGCTGATGGTGGGCCTGGACGACAAGACGGCATTGGCCTCCGCCGAAGCGGGGATCGCTTTCCCCGCGGGGAAGCCGCATCTGACGTTTGCCGAGCGGTTCGAGACGGCGTACCGTTCCGAAATGGAGGCGTTCGTCGAACTCATCCTTGGCCGCCGGGAGAATCCATGTACTCCGGAAGACGCCGTCGCGGCCTCCCGGGTTGCCGATGCCGCCCAGGAATCGCTGGCCACCGGTGCCCCGGTCAAGGTGACGGTGAGCGTCGGCGGCTGATTACGGACCGGGGCGTCCGGCTCAGGGCCGGGTGCGGCACGCCTCGACGAAGGCCCGGAACGGCGCGAGCCGCTCCCCGGCCGGGAGCTCCAGGGCCTCGGGGTGCCACTGGACCGAGGCCACCCAGCGCTCCGGATCCTCCAGCGCCTCGACGGTCCCGTCCTCGGCCACGGCCGTCACCTGCAACCCTCCGGCCACCCGGGCCACGGCCTGATGGTGGCCGGAGGCGATCTTCACGTTCACGGCACCGGAACCGCCGCCGTAGAGCGCGGCCACCCTGGAGCCGGCCCGCACCGCCACCTCATGCCAGGCCCACGGGCCGGCCCCGTGCACCGGCGCGGGCTCGCGGTGCGCCACCGTCCCCGGCGCCATGTCCTGGATGAGCGTCCCGCCGTAAAGCACATTGAGCAGCTGATGCCCGCGGCAGATGCCGAACACAGGCAGCCCGGCGTCGATCGCAAGACGCGCCACGGCGAGATCCAGCGCGTCCTGGGCAGGGCTGACGTCGTAGCAGACGTCACCGCGCAGCTCGCCGTAGAGGGCGGGGTCGAGGTCCCCGCCGCCGGGAAGGACGACGCCGTCAAGGCAGGCCATCGCCGCGGCGAGGCCGCCGTCGTCGGGCCCCGAAGCGTCGAGCAGCACCGGTTCGCCGCCGCCCTCGCGCAGCAGCCCCACGATGTACTCGAACAATGCGTTGGCTTCCGCCACGCGCGGGTCGGGATCGGAGGAACTGCTGAGGCGGACGGGAACGCCGATGCGCGGCCGGCCGCGAAGGGGGTTGCGGGAAGTCTGCATGCCTCATTCTGCAACACGATCGCGGACTAGGATTACTAGATGAATCCCCGCTATCTCGTGTCCCGCAGCCGGTACATCGCCGCCGCCCCCGAAGCCATCTTCGAGGTGCTCGCCACGCCTGCCCTGCACAGCGTGATCGACGGCTCGGACACGGTCAAGGGCGTCCAGCCGCGCGGGCCCGGACGGCTGTACCTCGGCGCCAGGTTCGGCATGCAAATGCGCATGCGGGTGAACTACAAGATCCTGAACAGGGTCTGCGAGTTCGAGGAAGGCCACCGGATCGCGTGGCGGCACTTCTACGGCCACGTGTGGCGCTACCTGCTGGATCCGGCCACGGGCCCGGACGGTACCCCCGGCACGCTGGTGACCGAGCAATGGGACGCGCGGCGGGTCCGTGGAAAGAGCTTTCTCCGGCTGGCCGGCTACCTGCGCCGCCATCCGGTCAATTTGGAACAGACGCTTGCCAAGCTCGACGCCTACATGGCTGCGCACCCGGACATGGGTAATGTGGATGGCAGCACGAAACGAGACTGAAGGTGGGAACTGGGATGGGCCGCAGGACACTGGTCGACGATCTCGTCGACGGCCTGCTGACCGAAATCCTTGACGGAAAGCTCCTGCCCCACAACCCGATTCCGCCCGAGGCCGACATCGCCAAGGCCTACGGCGTTAGCCGGCTCACCGTGCGTGAGGCCCTCAAAGCCCTCCGGGCGCAAAACATCCTCTATGTGAAGGCCGGCCGGGGAACCTTCGTCAATCCCACGGACAACTGGACCGGTCTGGACGCGATCTTCAAGGCAGCCTCCCATGGCAATGCGGCCGACCAGGTCTCGGTGGGGCTGATTGAGATGCGCCGCATGGTGGAGACCGGGGCCGCGGCGCTCGCCGCCAAACGCTATACCCCGGAGCAGGCCGAGCGCATGCGCGAGTGCATCGCGGACATGAAGCGCTTCCACGACTCCGGCGACCTGGACCGCTTCGTGGAGGCGGACATTGGTTTCCACGACGCCGTCCTGAAGGCGTCCGGCAACCCCTTTGTCCGGGCCCTGTTCGCCCAGCTGGGCCAGCTGCTGTACGTGACCCGGCGCGAAACGTCGGCCGTCGAGGTGATCCAGCAGCACGCCATCGATTACCACCAGCGGGTCCTGGACAGCATTCTCAGCGGCGACGCCGAGCGCTCGCGGCAGGCGATGGATGAGCACATGGACCAGACCAATGCGGACTACGAACGCTACGTCCGGGGCGCCAAGTCCTGACGTCCGCCTCCGGACTCTTGACGTAATCCGAATCACATTCTAAGATTTTGGCTAGTTCCTGAATCAGATGTCTGACATCTGACTCAATAAGTATCCTGCAGCACGCGCTTCCAGTCGGGCAGGATGATCACCCCAATCCACCGCTTTCCTCACCCGGCACAGCCGCAGGGCAGGAAAACACTTAAGAAGGTCGATGATGACTTCATTAACCCCCAAGTCCTTCGGACTCGGCGAACTGGGCGACCGCACGCTCCGCAAGGTCCGCCGCCGCGTCATGCCCCTGATTGTCCTGCTCTACTTCGTTGCCTACCTGGACCGCAACAACGTCGGATTCGCCAAACTCACCATGAGCGAGGACATCGGCCTGAACTCCGCTGCCTACGGTCTGGGCGCCGGCATCTTCTTCCTTGGCTACGCCCTCCTGGAGGTTCCCAGCAACGCCGGCATGTACCGGTTTGGAGCCCGGAAATGGCTGGCCCGCATCCTGATCACGTGGGGCATCTTCGCCACCGCCATGTGCCTGGTGAACGGGGAAACCACGTATTACATCGTCCGGTTCCTGCTCGGTGCCGCCGAGGCCGGGTTCTTCCCGGCGATCCTGTTCTACCTGACGCTGTGGTTCCCTGCCGCGCAGCGCGTCACCGTGCTGGGCATCTTCATCCTTGCCCAGCCCGTATCCAACGCGCTCGGCGCCCCGGTGTCCGGGCTCCTGCTGCAGATGGACGGCGTCATGGGCCTCCAGGGCTGGCAGTGGCTCTACATCATCGAAGGCATCCCGGCGATCGCCCTCGGCCTGCTGACCCCCATCCTCATGACTGACCGTCCGCGGGACGCCAAATGGCTCGAAGCCGACGAGCGCAACTGGCTCACCGCCACCATGGACGCCGAACTGGCCGCCAAGTCCCAGTCGGGCAAGCACAACTTCATGGCCGGGCTCAAGGACAAGCGCACCCTGGTCTACTCCGCCCTGTACTTCGGCCTGGTGTGCGGGATTTACGGCCTGGGCCTGTGGATGCCCACCATCGTCGCGGCCCTGGGCAAGTTCTCCACGGCAGAGGTCGGCTTCATCGTCTTCATCCCCTATGCCGTGGCCGCAGTATTCGTCTACTTCTGGAGCAAGCGCGCGGACCGGACCGGCAAGCGTGCCTGGCACGCCTCGGTCAGCATGGTGCTTGCGGGCGTCGGGCTCGTGGCCGCCGGCTACCTGCTGCCGGTCAACCCGTTCCTCGCGATGGTCGGTCTGACGCTCTCCGCCATGGGGATCTACGGGGCGATCGCCCCCTTCCTCTCGATGCCCTCCGCGGCACTGACCGGTGCGGCTGCCGCTTCCGGGCTGGCCCTGGTGAACTCCCTCGGAAACCTCGGCGGCTTCATCTCCCCGTACGCGGTCGGCCTCCTCAAGGACGCCACCGGAAGCAACCAGAGCGGGCTCCTGTTCCTGTCCCTGTGCCTGTGCATCACGGCCGTGGCCACCTACCTGTACGCCCGCCGGCGCCCCGAAGGCGACGCCAGCCTTGACCCCGCGGTCGCAGCGGCTGCCGCCGTCGACCCGGCCAAAGTATCCTGATCCGAAACCCCCGAAGGAATCTTCGTCATGACATCAAATACCCCGTTCCCCACTGAACGCACCGTGGTCCTGACCGGAGCCGCGTCAGCCCGCGGCATCGGCCGTGCCGCCGCCGACCGCCTGGCCAGCGAGGGCTGGTCCATCGCAATCCTGGACATCAATGCCGAGGACGCCAGCGCCGCTGCCGCCGAAATCGGTTCCAACCGTGCGGTCAAGGCCATCGGCGTCGGTGCGGACGTCTCCGACGCCGCGTCGGTTGACCGGGCCATCACCGAGATCGAGGGCTCGCTGCCCCCGATCGTCGCGCTGGCCAACCTGGCCGGCATCAGTTCCCCGACGCCGTTCATGGACACCACTGTCGAGGAATGGGACAAGGTCTTCGCCATCAACATGCGCGGATCCTTCATCGTTTCCCAGCGCGTGCTCAAAGGCATGATCGAGCGCAAGCTCGGCCGGATCGTGAGCATCTCCTCGATTTCGGCACAGCGGGGCGGCGGCACCTACTCAAAGGTCGCCTACAGCGCCTCCAAGGCCGGAATCATCGGATTCACCCGCGCCCTGGCCCGCGAGGTGGGCGAGTTCGGGGTCACGGTCAACGCCATCGCCCCAGGCCCCATCGACACCGACATCATGGGCGGCACCCTGAGCGAGGAACGCAAGGCGCAGATGTCTGAGGGCATCATGATGGGGCGGGTCGGCAGCCGCGAGGAAGTGGCGGCCCTGATCGCCTTCCTGCTCGGCCCGGACGCCGGTTACATCACCGCGGCCACCTATGACATCAACGGCGGCCTCCAGGTCTCCTAATCCGCACGCACCCCCGTTGCGCTATCACTTTTGGGCCTTAAGATCCCGGAATGGCCACTAAGAGTGATAGCGCAACGGGGGAGCTTGGCCACGGTCTAGGCTGGCTCCATGAACGCCGCCCGCAGCCTTCACCCCAGCCCCCGCACGTTGGAGGTCGAGAGCCTTGCCGGTTTCGACCGGCTGGTCGCGGCGGGGGCGCGCAGCATGCACGGCTGGCATGTCCAGTCGCTGGACCTGCGGGGCCGCCGGGCCCAGCTGGAGGCGCTTGAGGCCCAGGGCGCGGTCTTCCTGGGCTGCAGGTTCGACGACGGTGTGGAGGACTTGCTGCGCAGCCGGGGCGCCCTCATCTTTCCCCGGCTCACGGCCGTGCCGTTCAACCCCTACCGCGGGCAGCTGTACACGCCGCAGGAACTCTATTCCGGGATCGCCACCTCACCCTACGAGGACACGCTCGACGCGCGGGTGTACCAGTGGAGCATCCGGCCGGGCCAGCGACGCCGGCTGGATGCGACGCTGGCCGCCGCCCTGCATGACCACTCGATCGGCGTGGCCCTCGACGAACTGGCCGGCACCTATCTCCGCGCCGGCCGCACGATGGTGGGGGTCATGGGCGGACACATTGCCCGCCGCGGCACCGCCGTCTTTGAGGGAGCCGCGCTGCTGGGCCGGCTGCTGGCCCGCAGCGGCCGGGTGGTAGCCACGGGCGGCGGCCCCGGGGCCATGGAGGCCGCGAATCTTGGCGCCTTCCTCAGCGAGGCCCCCGAACCGGACTTCCGGCGGGCCCTGGCCGACCTCTCGGCGGTGCCGTCCTTCCGCCCCTCGGTGGCCGCCTGGGCGCGGACGGCCGCGGCGGTCGCCCAACGCCACCCGGCGGGTGTGCCGTCGCTGGGGATTCCCACATGGTTTTACGGCCATGAACCACCGAACTTCTTTGCCACGCATGTGGCCAAATACTTCGCGAATGCCATCCGGGAAGCCATCCTGCTTGAACTGTGCAACGGCGGCATCGTCTTTTTGCCGGGTTCGGGCGGCACGGTCCAGGAGATCTTCCAGGACGCCTGCGAGAACTACTACGCCGCTCCGGAAACCGTCACTCCCATGGTCCTGGTGGGTCACGAACACTGGCTGCGGCGATTCCCGGCCTGGCCCCTCTTACAGAGCCTGGCGTCAGGGCGCCGGATGGAGGGAAGGATCTTCCTGGTCGATACGGTCGAAGAAGCCCTTGAGGCGCTGGAGCGCTAGGGGGTCAGAGATCCTTGCGGCACTGGGCGTGGCCGAGCTCGTAGAGTCCGTTCAGGTCGCCGGCGGCAAGCCCGTCCGGGGCTCCGATCTCGGGGTACATCAGCTGGGCCGGGTCATCGACATGCTCCAGGCCCATCACATGGCCGAGCTCGTGCAAGATCACGGCCGTGGCATAGGCCGCTCCCTCGGAGCGGTCCAGGTCTTCCGCGATTTGCGGGGCATCCAGCTCCAGGCTGCCGGTGACGAAGCTCTTGGGGCCGTCGCCGAAACTGAAGTGTGTGCTTCCGCCTGTGCCGATCACCGGGCCTTTGAGCTGCGGCGCCTGCTCCGGGGTGGTCCAGGCGATCAGCAGCGGCGCCCACCGGTCCCCGTAGAGATCCTTTTGGTAGGGCGCACGTGTGGACGAGGGGGCCTCGGACGTGGGGCCGTCATTGATGAAGGTGATTCCGGTGGCCTCCGAGATCGTCCTGATCGAGTCGTCCACGAGCCGCTCGGCACCCGGCGGGGCCAGGGCGGCATTGATGACGTAGTGCAGCGGGCGGCACGGCGAGTAACCCACCGGAGTGCCGTCGTCATTCGTTGCGAGGAACTTGTACGAGGTGCTGGCGGCCTCCGGTTTCCGGGCCGCGCCGAGGGGGTGGTCCTGCTCCTCGAGCCCGGGCGGGGGAGTGTCCGTCCGGTCTTCGCCGGCCGGCACGGCAGGCTGGCCGGATTTCTGGCCAGCCTGGGGCTGTGCCTGCAGGTCACTGCCTGCTTTGTTTTCTGCACTGTGCCCTGCGTTGTTCCCCGTTCCTCGGGAGACCTCGAAGAGGCCCGTGAACCTCGGATCGCCGTAGACGAGTCCGGCGGTGAGGAAGGCGCCGGCGGCGATCACCGCAGCGGCGGCGAGGTTCCTGATGATCCGCAGAGCGGTGGCTGGCCGGCTGTGCCGAGGTCCGCGGTCCCGAAATTCAGGGCCGTCCACTAGCCAACCACGGCGCCGAAGGCCATGCCCAGCAGGTACGTCACGCCCGCGGCACCCATGCCGATGGCCAGCTGGCGCACGCCGCGGGTGGCGGGCGAGGTACCGGAGAGCAGGCCCACAACGCCGCCGGTAAGCAGCAGCGCCAAGCCGACGAGGGACGCGGAAACCACCAGTGCGGCGAGTCCTGTCATGCCCAGCAGGAAGGGAATGATGGGCACGATCGCGCCCGAGGCGAAGAAGCAGAAGCTCGACGCCGCCGCGCCCCAGGCGGTGCCGACCGCCTCGTGCTGGTCCTCGCTTTCGGGCAGTTCCGGACGCAGGGACAGGCTGGGATCGCAGTCGCAGTCCAACAGGCCCATCCGCTCCGCGACGCGGTGCTCGGCGGCCTCCCGGGACATGCCGCGGGCCAGGTAGACGAGGAGGAGTTCGTTGTGCTCGATATCGAGCAGCGGCGCCGCCGCCAACGTGATCTGGGTGGGTCGGGTCGCGGCGAGGAGCTCCCGCTGCGACCGCACGGAAATGAACTCGCCGGCCCCCATGGACAGTGCGCCGGCCAGCAGCCCGGCGACGCCGCTGAGGAGTACCACCTGGCTGCCCACGCCCGAGGCCGCCATGCCCATGACGAGGGACAGGTTGCTGACCAGCCCGTCGTTGGCGCCGAAGACGGCGGCGCGGAACGTTCCGGCCAGCCGGTTGCGGCCCCGGGTGGCCAGCCCGCGGACCACTTCTTCGTGGATCTGCTCGTCGGCGACCATGGCCGGGGTGGCGAACGATTCGGTGGCGTACGGGGAGCGGCTCTCCGCCCGCTGGGCCAGGGCCAGGACGAAGACCGAGCCGAAGTGCCTGGCCAGGAAGCCCAGGAACCGGCTCCGGAGGGAGGCATGCCGGTCCTTGCCGGCGTGATCGCCCAGCAACTGGAGCCAGTGCGCTTCATGGCGTCCCTCGGCCTCGGCCAGCGCCAGCAGGATGGCGCGTTCCTCCCCGGCGCGGTTCTGCGCCAGGTCCCGGTAGACGGCCGCCTCGGCACGTTCATCGGCGAGATACTGTCGCCAGCGCTTGATGTCCGCTGCGCTGGGCGCTGCGCTCGCGTCTGTTGCGGGCGAGGGGCTCGGTGCGCTGACGGGAGCGGCAGTGGAGGGAGCCGCCCCGGGGCCAGCAGAGGCGTGCGGCGAGGCGGGGCGCGGGTCCGTATCGCGGACCGAAGAGGGCTGTGTCGGGTGGTGCTGCGAAGAATCGTTGCGGTCCGATTCGGTGTGCTGAGACACGAAAAACTCCTGGGTTTGGTCGGGCATGGTCCGGCCCCATTGCGACTCCAGACTACCCCGTATTTCCGCGCTTTTCCGGCTGGCAATCCTCAGTGGAAAGTTTAGGGAGGCCGTAACTGCCCTGCCCCGGCGGGCCCGCCCGCAGCCGCTTTCCGGCAGCAATTGTGAGCCCTTGACCGCCCGGGTCCGCGGTGTTCGAATGAAACCCAGGGCGGGCTCCCCGGGGCCTTGCCGCCACCGAAGCCGCATGGAGGTTGCATCATGGATAGCACCGCATCACATCCCATCCAGCCGGCCCGGGAGTCACTCGAGTCCGATCCCGCCTACGACTACGCCGAGGACGCGCCCGTCAGTGATGCCGCGGAGACCGAGGACGAGGAGCTTCTCGAAGAGGCCGACCGGCTCGTTCCCCTGGACGCGGAAGACTTCCTGGGCGACGAGAAGCCGGTGGTACCCGTGGAAGGTGAAGAATTCCTTGCGCCGGAGGAAAATGAGTGATCCTCCCGCGGCCCGTTAAGTTGCCTAAAGGCCGACGGCGGCGCCCCCGAATGGGGAGCGCCGCCGTCGACCTTTAACTTGCGGTCTAGACCCAGCCGGGCCTGGGCCCTAGTGCGTGAGGGCCGGGGCCTTTTCTTCCTCGGCCGCGCGGCCGGCGACACGCCGGCGCCAGTTCTGCATGACCGCGGGATCCGTCGGCTTGGTCAGCAGCGACACCGCGATGTAGACGACCGCGGAAGCCGCCAGGCCGTAGTAGATCGGCTCGTTGGCGTAGATGCCGTCCAGCGGAACCTCGGCGTTGATTTCCAGGATGATCATGGTGCCGAGCGTGATGACCGAGCCCACCGCCATGGACGCCGCGGCGGCGACGCCGGTGCCGCGCTTCCAGACCAGGCCGCCAAGGATGGCCACGAGCAGGCCGCCTACCAGGATGTCGTACGCAATGGTCAGGGCCGCGACAACGTCCTTGGTGACGATGGCGATCACGATTGCCACGATGCCCAGGCCCAGGACCCACATGCGGTTGGCCTTGACGTCGTGTTCCGGGTTGTCGGTGTCATCGGTGTTGACCGTCTTGCCGAACCAGCCGGCAACGAACGGCAGCACATCGGCGCGGGCCACGGTGGCGGCCGCGATCAGGGCGCCGGAGGCGGTGGACATCATGGCGGCGACGGCGGCGGCCAGCACGAGGCCGCCGATGCCGATGGGCAGCAGGTGGGTGGCGACCTCGGCGTAGACGACGTCCTTGCCCAGGGCCTTGACGTCGATCTGCGGCAGGGCCACCCGGGCGCCGAGGCCGATCAGGGCGCCGGCTGCGCCGTAGAGGATGCAGTAGATGCCGGCCGTGGCGCCGCCCCAGCGGGCGACTTCAGGCGTCTTGGCGGTGAACACACGCTGCCAGATGTCCTGGCCGATCAGCAGGCCGAGGGTGTACACCACAAAGTACGTGATGATCGTCTGGGCGCCGATGCCGTCGATCTGGAAGAAGGTGGCGTCCACCCGGCTGCGGATCCCGTCGAGGCCGCCGGCGGCGTTGAGCGTGAACGGCAGCATCAGGAAGAAGATGCCGACCGTCTTGATGACGAACTGGACCTGGTCGGCCAGCGTGATGGACCACATGCCGCCGATGGTCGAGTACACCAGCACGATTGCCCCGCCGACGGCGATCGCGAGGGCGCGGTCCCAGCCGAAGAGCACCACGAAGATGGTGGCGTAGGCGCCCGTGGAGGTGGCGCAGAGCATCAGCGTGTAGGCAAGCATGACGATGCCCGAGGTCTGCGTGGCGTTGCTGCCGTAGCGCAGGGTCAGCATCTGGGAGACGGTATAGATCTTCAGCTTCTGGATGGTGCTGGCGAAGAGCAGGCTCAGCAGCAGGACGCCGGCGCCGATTGCGACGACGAGCCACATGCCGGAGATGCCGAACTTGTAGCCCAGGCCCACGCCGCCGACGGTCGAGGCGCCGCCCAGGACGACGGCGGCCATGGTGCCGGTGTAGAGGAACGGACCGAGGCGGCGGCCGGCCACGAGGAAGTCGCTATTGTTCTTGGTGCGGGACTTGCCCCACCATCCGAACGCCAGCATGGCGGCCAGGTACACCACCACGATTGCGATGTTGACGAAAGTTGCGTCCATATAAAGGCTCCTTGGAGCTGGTTGACAGCGGATGCGGGCCTGCCGGGCCTCAACAGGGTGGTCGGCAAGGCTGCCGCTGCATGACGTGGGTAGAGGAGGATTTCCGTCGGAACCTCCGGTTTTGCCTTATAGGCAACACATGTTGCCCAGAAGAGTATGCTGTGACTCCGGTAACAGTCAAGACGCCGGGCGTGGTGCCGCCGCCTCCGCGTCACGAAGGCCCGCTCCCGCTAGGATTGCTCCAATGATGGGGCCAAGCGGCCGGCCGTGAAAGGTTCCTAAATGAAGGCACTACCAGTTGAACCGAGCAATGTTCCCGTTGCCATCGGTTCGCGGATCCGCGCCGCCAGGCAGTCCCAGCGGCTCACCATTGAACAGGTCGCAGACGCCACCGGGCTCACCAAGGGATTCCTGAGCCGGGTCGAGCGGGACCTGACCTCGCCCTCGGTTGCCTCCCTGGTAACGCTGTGCCAGGTTTTGTCGATCTCTATCGGCGACCTCTTCGCCGCCCCCGAAACGCACCTCACGAAGCAGAATGAGGGCCCTCGAATCTCCCTCGGCGGCGAGGGGATCGTCGAGCGGCTGCTGACCGCGCGCTCCGAGCGCCGCGTCCAGATCATCCAGGCCGTGATCGAGCCGCGCGGGCGCGGCGAGTCCGAACTCTATGCCGTGGACTGCGACGTCGACGTCCTGCATGTGGTCAAGGGCAGCATCCGCCTGATCCTCACGAATGAGGAATTCGAGCTCAGCACCGGAGACACCGTAACGTTCCCCGGCCGGGAACCCCACACCTGGGTCAATCCCACGGACGACGCCGTCGAGGTGCTGTGGGTGCTCGTACCCGCCGCCAGCCGCTGAGGGCATGAAAGCATCCGTAACCACCGCAAAAGTATCCGCACGGCGCACGCCGGAGATACACAGGACGAGCGGAAGCCGCTCGCGTCATCAACTGGGGGATCCATGAACCGCAACAACGTCTTTCTGTCCCTGGCCGTGGCCGCCGCGCTCGCGGCCGCCCTTGGCCTGAGCTCGTGCGCCGCCGCGGGCCAGCGGGCCGGCGAAACGGCAAGCGGTCCCGCCAGTGAAACCGCGGCCCCGGCGCAGCAGGAATCCGGTGCGGCTGCCCCGACCGCCTCCTCCGCCGCTTCGGCCCTGCCCTCGGCTGCCCCGAGCGCCTCCGCTACCCCCGTCCCGGCCGCGCCCACAGCCACGGCCAGCGCGGTGGCCGGCGTGAAAACCTTCACCTTCCCGGACGGGCACCTCTCCTTCTCCTATCCGAGCGGCTGGTCCGTCCGGTTGGTGGGCTCGCCCGGGAACGCGGCCAAGCTGCGGGACGTGCAGGCGGTCATCGCCGACGCCACCGGCAACGAACTGGCTTCCGTCACCAGCAGCACCAGCGCCAGCAACGCTTCCGGCCCTGTGGCCCGCACCGTGCTGGACACCGCCCCGGTGCCGGGGCTGAAAGATGTGGACGGCGAGCAGCTGGCCTTCGGCTTCGCGTTCGATTCCCTCGCCGACCAGTCCGATTTCCACATGAGCGTCCGCAAGCAACGCGACTTCGCGCCCGCGGTCTCTGACTCCGGCTCCGCCTACGTCAGCTTCGCCAACGGCGGGGCGGAGGCCAAGGTGCTCTTCGGCAGCCCGGCGTTTGCCTCCGTCGACGCCGCCAAGGCCTGGATGACCACGGAGCAGTACAGCCAGCTCAAGCGCCTGCTGCTCACCCTCAAGTACAGCTGACGTCCCTTTCCTTGGTGAGATCGGCCCTGGTGAGATGTGCGTCACATCCTGGCAATCTGCCGGAAACGGCAATTTAATGCCCGGAGCCGGCACGTAACGTGCCCGCAAGAATGGGAAAGCCTTCCCGAAACACGCCGTGAGTAGCGTCAACGGCGGGGGGACGCTCGTCAGTCCCAAACGTCACATGGTCTCGCCGCATCGGCGCCCTCGGAGCGCCGGCACTCGAGGAAGGCTCCCGCTATGAAGTTCTCTGTGCTTGCAGTAGGAATGGCAACAGATCCGCAGGTCCTTGACCCCGGATCGACCGCGTGGATGCTCACGGCGTCCGCTCTGGTCCTCCTGATGACCCCCGGGCTTGCGTTCTTCTACGGCGGGCTCGTCAGAATGAAGTCCGTCCTCAACATCATGATGATGAGCTTCGGCGCCATGGGCGTGGTGGCCGTCGTCTGGGCCCTGTGGGGCTATGGCCTGGCCTTCGGCCCGGATGCGCTGGGCGGCTTCGTCGGGGATCCCTTCACCAACTTCGGCCTGAGCGGGCTGACCACCAGCATCGGCTCCAAGGCGGCAGGCCTGCCGGACATGATCTTCGTCGGCTTCCAGGCCACGTTCGCCATCATCACCGTCGCACTGATCAGCGGCGCGGTGGCCGAGCGCGTCAGGTTCGGCCCCTGGCTCCTCTTTGCCGCCCTTTGGGTCACGCTCGTTTACGCGCCGATCGCGCACTGGGTCTGGGGCGGCGGCATTTTCGGACCTACCGGCATCATCGGCAGCAAGATCTCGGCCCTCGACTTCGCCGGCGGCACGGTGGTCCACATGAACGCCGGCATTGCCGGACTGATGCTTGCCGTGGTTCTGGGCAAACGGCTCGGCTTCATGAAAGACCCCAACATCCGCCCGCACAACCTGCCGTTCGTGATGCTCGGCGCAGGGCTGCTCTGGTTCGGCTGGTTCGGCTTCAACGCCGGCTCGGAACTCGCCGCCGACGCCACGGCCGCCCTGGCCTGGACCAACACGCTGCTCGCCACCAGCGCCGCCCTGCTGGGCTGGCTGCTCGTCGAGCGGCTGCGCGACGGGCATGCCACCTCGCTCGGCGCCGCCTCGGGAGCCGTCGCGGGACTCGTGGCAGTCACCCCGGCCTGCGGATTCATCGACCCCATCGGCGCCATCCTGATCGGCGCGATCGCCGGGGCCGTCTGCGCGCTCGCCGTCGGGCTGAAGTTCAAGATCGGACTCGACGACTCCCTGGACGTCGTGGCCGTGCACTTCGTGGGCGGCCTGTGGGGGACCCTGGCCCTCGGATTTTTCGCGCTTCCGTCCACCAAGACGGCCGGCGGCCTGTTCTACGGCGGCGGCCTGGCGCAGTTCTGGCCACAGATTCTCACCGCCTTGATCGTCACGGCATGGAGCGCCGCCATGACCACACTGATTGGCTTCGCGATCCACAAGAGCATAGGCATGCGCGTTTCCGAGGCCGACGAGCTCTCCGGCATTGACGTGACGGAGCACGCCGAAACGGCGTATGAGCTCCTCATGGTCGGCGGCAGCTTCCACCCCGGTGACCCGCATGCCCGGACTGATGCGGCCGAGGCCCACGCGACGGCCCACGCCGGGACCCCGGCCGAAGCCCCAGCCGGGACCAAAGCCGAGGCCGAGACCAACGCCGAGGCCGAGGGTGAGGCCGTCCGCGGCAGGGTGTCGTCATGAAGCTCGTCACGGCGATTGTGCGGCCGGAGCGGGTCGCGGCCGTTAGCGCGGCCCTGGAGCGGGCCGGGGTCAACGGCCTGACCGTGAGCCAGGCCAGCGGCTACGGCCGGCAGCGGGGCCATACCGAGGTGTACCGGGGCGCTGAATACAGCTCGGACCTGCTGCCCAAGGTGCGGCTCGAAGTCCTGGTCGACGAGGGCGCCCTCGGCGCCGTCATGGCTGCCATTGAAGAGGGAGGGCGCACGGGCCGCTTCGGCGATGGCAAGATCTGGATTATCGAGGTGCGCGACGCCGTCCGCGTCCGCACGGGGGAGCGGGGCGCGTCGGCCATCGCCTGAGGTTGGTAAACAACTGATGCGCAATACGAAACTTCGAGTGTATGATGGCTGTCACAACCGTCGGTCAATCCTCGAAGGAGAGGCTTCTTTTGGAAGAGCTGCGCATCGAGGCCAATGGCAACCTTGGCCCCATCGATTCATCCCGCGTCCCACGCTACGCCGGGGCTGCCACGTATGCCCGCCTGCCGCGCCTGGACCAGGTGGCCAAGGCAGACGTCACGGTGGTCGGCGTGCCGTTCGACACCGGCGTCTCCTACCGCCCCGGCGCCCGCTTCGGGGCCAACCACATCCGCGAGGCCAGCCGCCTGCTGCGGCCGTACAACCCGGCCTGGGACGTCAGCCCCTTCGAGAACATCCAGGTTGCCGACGCCGGCGACATGGCGGTCAACCCCTTCAACATCAACGACGCCATCGAAACCATCCAGCAGAACGCCTTGGACCTGACGGCGTCCGGCAGCAAGCTCGTCACCCTCGGCGGCGACCACACCATCGCCTTGCCGCTGTTGCGCGCCGCCGCCGAGCGCGCCGGCGGCCCCATTGCCATGCTGCACTTCGACGCGCACCTGGACACCTGGGACACCTACTTCGGCGCCGAGTACACCCACGGCACACCCTTCCGCCGCGCCGTCGAGGAAGGCATCCTGGACACCGAGGCCATCAGCCACATCGGCACCCGCGGTCCGCTCTACGGCAAGAAGGACCTCGACGACGACCACCGCTTCGGCTTCGGCATCGTCACCTCCGCCGACGTCTACTACCAGGGCGTCCTGGAGACGGTCGCCAAGGTCCGGGACCGGATCGGCAACCGCCCGCTCTATATCTCCGTGGACATCGACGTCCTTGACCCCGCGCACGCCCCGGGCACCGGCACGCCGGAAGCCGGCGGCATCACGAGCCGCGAGCTGCTGGAAATCATCCGCGGGTTCCGCGGCATGAACCTCGTCGGTGCCGACGTCGTCGAGGTCGCCCCGGCCTACGACCACGCCGAGATCACCGGTGTGGCGGCAAGCCACGTCGCCTACGAACTCGTAACACTGATGGCGGACCGCGCCGTCGAAGGGGACCGCTTCGGCGCCCCGAACGGCTACGCTGCCCAGGCCCTCGGCCAGGAATCCCACCG
The DNA here is from genome assembly GCF_056393985.1 of Arthrobacter sp. 10T425. Taxonomy (NCBI): domain Bacteria; kingdom Bacillati; phylum Actinomycetota; class Actinomycetes; order Micrococcales; family Micrococcaceae; genus Arthrobacter; species Arthrobacter sp. 10T425. The sequence goes on from NZ_JBFTGZ010000006.1 coordinate 179,964, forward strand.
ACCCGCCGGCTTCAGCTCCTCTGTGGCTTCGCCGGTGGCTTCGCGATGACCGGCGTGCGCAACGGCGGGGACCTCGTCGTCGAAACCCTTGAGGCACTCGGCGCCAAGACGGTCTTCGGCATCCCGGGCCAGCACGCCCTGGGCCTGTTCGACGCGATGGGCCGCGGGAACCTGCACTTCGTCTCCTCCCGAGTCGAGAACAACTCGGCCTTCGCCGCCGACGGCTACTCCCGCGCCACTGGCGAAGTCGGCGTGCTGTTCCTGTCCACCGGCCCGGGCGCGCTGACGTCCCTGGCCGGGCTGCAGGAGGCCTACGCCACCGGCGTTCCCATGGTGGTCGTGGCCAGCCAGATCCCGCTCGAGGGCCTTGGCGCCCGGCGCAAGGGCATGCTGCACCAGCTCGATGACCAGAAGGCCTCGGCCGCGAACGTCACCAAGTCCCAGCGGCTGATCCAGCACGCCTCCGGCATCCCCTCGGCCATCCAGGATGCCTGGACCGAGGCGATCTCCTCGCCGCAGGGCCCCGTGTGGCTCGAAATCCCGCAGAACGTCCTGCTGGACCCCATCATGGTGCCTCCCGTGGAGGACGCCCTCGCCGAAGCGGCTGACAACCCGCCCCGCGTGGAGCTGGTCCGCGAAGCCGTGAAATGGCTATCGACGGCGGAACGTCCCGCCATCATCGCCGGCGGCGGCACCCGCCGGGGCCATGCCGAAAAGTCGCTGCTCTCGATTGCGGAGAAGCTGCGGGCGCCGGTCATCTGCACCCCGGGCGGCAACGGCGCGTTCCCGTGGAACCATGAGCTCTCCCTGCAGTCCTGGATCGAGGACCAGTACATGACGGAGGTGCTCGAGGACGCCGACGTGTTGATCGTCATCGGCTCCTCCCTGGGCGAGGTCACCTCCAACTACTTCACCTTTGAACCGCGCGGCCGGATCATCCAGATCGACGCCGAGCCCCGCGTCCTGGAGTCCAACCGCCCGGGACTGGGCATCCGGGCGGACGCCGGCCAGGCCCTGGCCGCCCTCGACGCCGCCCTGACTGAACCGCACGGCGAACGTGCCGACTGGCACGGCACGGCTCCCGAGGTACTCGTCAAGGACACCCTGGCCAAGGTCAAGGCCCGGCTCGAGTCCCAGGACCTCGGCAAGGAACTGAAGTTCATGGCCGACATCCGCGAGGCCGTTCCCGCGGCCATGCAGACGTTCTGGGACATGACCATCTCGGCCTACTGGGGCTGGAGCTGCTGGGATGCCCGCGACGGCCAGTTCCACTCCGCGCAGGGCGCCGGCGGGCTGGGCTTCGGCTTCCCCGCGGCGATCGGCGGCGCCGTCGGGCTCGAAACCACCGGCGCATCCGTCGGCGCACCTGCCGGACACGCCAGAGTGCTGGCCGTCTCCGGCGACGGCTCGGCGATGTACTCCATCTCCGAGCTCGCCACCGCCAAGCAGCACAACGTCCCGGTCACCTGGCTCATTGTGGACGACGGCGGCTACGGCATCCTGCGCGAATACATGGTCGGCGCCTTCGGCAAGGCCACGGCCACTGAGCTCGCCCGCCCCGACTTCGTCAAGCTGGCAGAGTCCTTCGGCGTCCCGGCCGTCCGGGTTGCCCCGGAGGACGTCGGGGACGCCCTGAAGGCGGGCTTCGCCGCGGACGGCCCCAACGTCGTCGTCGTCGAAACCCTGCTCCAGATGTTCGGCCCCACCCACCTGGCCACGTAGGCGCACCAACACCACAGCAGCACCGCTGCGCAGCGCGGACCGGCCGGGTCTGCCCCTCACCGCGAGGGGCAGACCCGGCTGGTCCGCGTTTGCTATTTAAGGGTCTTTCGAGGCCGCGCGGCACCTCCCACGAGAGAGTTAGTTTCCCGAAGTAACCATTTTCGTATATAGTTGCCTAGGGCAAACAAAAGAGGGGTGTCCATCATGTCAGTTGAATCCAACGCTGCAGCCAGACTCGTCTACCAGATCTTCGATCTGCAGCGCGCGGTCCGTTGCGTTGCCGCCGCCAGCCTGCGCGGGCAGGACACCGGAGTGGCGCTTCAAGGCGTTCTGCGCTTTGTGGGGGAGGGCGAATCCCGGGCCACGCATCTTGCGGAGCGGCTCGGCGTCAGCGCCCCGGTCCTCAGCCGGCACATCGCCGACCTCGAAGAGCACGGCTATGTGGTCCGCCGGCCGGACCCGGAAGACGGCCGCGCGCAGCTGATCGCCCTGTCTGCCGCCGGCACGGAGAAACTGCGTGTCATCGAGGACCAGCGGACGGCCACCATCCAGGACCTGCTGCAGGACTGGAGCCAGGACGACGTCGAACTGACGGCGCGCACCCTCGAAAAACTTGCTGAGTCCCTCAGGACCTCAGCCCGGGCAACGACGGCCGGACCCACGAATACGACCGAAATTGTTGAGGAGTAGATATATGGCTAGCCACGCCGCCGCCACAGGGCCGTCCCCGGCCCCGTCGGACGTTCCGCAGGGGGCATCCCGCGCATCCCAGACCGCCGCAGAACCTGTGGCGATGACCCACCGCCAGATCATGGAGGCCCTCACCGGGCTGCTGGCGGCGTTCTTCACCGCCATCCTGAGCAGCACGATCGTCGCCAACGCGCTGCCCACCATCATGTCCGAACTCAAGGGCACCCAGACGGACTTCGCCTGGGTGATCACCGCCGCGCTCCTGGCCAACGCGGCAACCACCCCGATCTGGGGCAAGCTCGCGGACCTCTTCAACAAGAAGGTCCTCGTCCAGCTGAGCATCGTGATCTTCGTGGCGGGCTCCGTTATGGCCGGCCTGTCCGAGACCATCCCGCTGCTGCTGACCGCCCGTGTCATCCAGGGCATCGCCATGGGCGGCCTCACCGCCCTGGCCCAGGCCATCATCGGCTCCATGATTCCGCCGCGCGACCGCGGAAAGTACTCCGGCTACATGGGCGGCGTCATGGCCGTGGGCACGGCAGGCGGCCCGCTGCTCGGCGGCTTCATTGTCGACAGCCCGCTGGGGTGGCGCTGGACCTTCTTCGTCTGCGTTCCGCTCGCTGTGGTCGCGCTCATCCTGCTGCAGGTCACCCTCAAGATCCAGCACGTCAAGCGCCCGGCCAAGATCGACTGGCTCGGCTCCATCCTGTTGACCTCCGGCGTCAGCCTGCTGCTCATCTGGGTCTCCTTCGCCGGCAATCCCGACTACTACGACTGGTGGTCGTGGCAGACGGTCGCCATGGTGGGCGGTGGCATCGTGCTCCTTGGCCTGCTCGTGCTGGTGGAATCCAAGGTCGCCCAGCCCATCATCCCGCTCAAGATCATCTCTGAGCGGACCACCGCCCTCGCGATCCTCGCCTCGGTGGCCGTCGGAGTGGGCATGTTTGGCTCCTCGACCTTCCTTGGCCAGTACTTCCAGGTGGCACGCGGCGCCACCCCCACCGAGGCCGGCCTGCTTACGCTGCCCATGATCGCCGGCAACCTCATCGGGTCGGTCGCCTCCGGCATGCTCATCAGCCGCACCGGCAAGTGGAAGCGGTACCTCGTGGCCGGCGCCATCTTGCTGATCGGCGGCCTGGGCCTGGCCGGCAGCATGGACCACACCACTGACCTGTGGCTGACCGGTATCTACACCGCCATCCTCGGCGTCGGCCTGGGCCTGCTGATGCAGAACCTCGTCCTCGCCGTCCAGAACACGGTCCAGGCCAAGGACATCGGCACGGCCAGCGCCTCTGTGGCCTTCTTCCGGTCCGTCGGCGGTGCGATCGGCGTCTCGGTCCTCGGCGCCGTGCTGGGCAACCGGGTAAAGGAGCTCGTCGTGGAGGGGCTGGCTTCGGCCGGCATCCAGGTTCCCGCCGGATCCGCGGGGGCCAGCATGGACCTCAAGGACATGCCGGCACCGATCCGCGACATCATGCGTGCCGCCTACGGCGACGCGATCGCCGAGGTCTTCCTGATCTCCGCAGTCGTCGGACTCGTGGCGCTGGTGGCCATCCTGTTCATCAAGGAACGCCCGCTGCGCCGCACCGTCGACGTCCGGCCGGAACCCGCCGAACTCGCAGGGGACGCCCCGGATGCCGGGATGGCCGCGATGGCCGGTGCCACGGCCCCGGCTCTGGGGAACACGGGTTACACAGGGAACGACGCCGCCGAGGAAGCTTCGCCCGCCGACGGAACCGGCATCGTTGACCTGGACCGGGAATTCATCGAGGTGCTCAGCCGGGAGCGCGCCGAATCCCGCTTCCCCGATGCCGCCCGCCAGCGGACCCGGACCTTGGTTGCCGAGGACCGGCCCGAAGCCGCCGACGTCGTACCTGTGATGCTCCAGACCCAGCGGCTCCTCGCGGAGCAGCAGCTGCTGCTGGCGGACGCCCTGCGCGCCGTGCACGAGCAGGCCGCCGAGCAGCGTGCCATCGCCGCGGAACAGGCCCGGGTTGCCGGGGAGCTCACGGCCCTGCGCCGGCAGCTCGCCAAGCAGCGCAAGATGCAGCGCGCGGCTGCCGACTACATCGCCACCCACGGCCGGCACCGCACCGAGTAGCGCCGGCGCACAGTACCGGACCGCAGAGGCTCCGCGGCCGCCTCGAGGGGCGGCTGCGGGGCCTTCGTTTGCGGCGAGACGGTTGCGGGGGAGACCACAGCAGCCGCTTAAGTACGCCGTTTGGATGATATTCAGCTCCCGATGTTCCTCCCGGGCGAGGGTTTTCGTAGAGTTGGGTGGCTAAGGCTGTCGGTCCCATGGGCTAGTCTCCAATCAGCCTTCCAATAAACTTCACTATTTAGCTCTCCCATACTTTGCTCTCCCCATAATTTGGTCTCCCTATAATTCAGTCTTCGTAAGGACTCGTGGGCATGCTCGTTACCCTCATGCGGCGCTATTCCAAGCCGTATCTGCCATACATCGCGGCTGTGGTCATCTTCCAGCTGGCCTCGACCATCGCGGCTCTGTACCTCCCCAGCCTCAATGCCCAGATCATCGACGAGGGCGTCTCCCGCGGCGACACGGACTACATCTGGCGCACCGGCGGCGTCATGCTCGGCGTCGCGCTGATCCAGGTGGCCACCGCGATCGCCGGCGTCTACTTCGGCTCGAAGGCGGCGATGGCATTCGGCCGGGACCTGCGCCGCGGCGTGTTCCGCAAGGTGAGCAGCTTCTCGGCGCGGGACGTCAACCTCTTCGGCGCCCCCACCCTGATCACCCGGGGCACCAACGATGTGCAGCAGGTCCAGATGCTCATGCTCATGGCGCTGAACTTCATGGTGGCCACACCCATCATGTGCATCGGCGGGATCTTCATGGCCCTGCGCGAGGACCTCAACCTGTCCTGGCTCGTCTGGGTGTCCGTGCCCCTGCTCGTAGTCGTGGTGGGCTACCTCGTGGTCCGCCTCATGCCGCTCTTCCGTTCCATGCAGGAGAAGATCGACCGGCTCAACGGTGTCCTCCGCGAGCAGATCATCGGCATCCGCGTGGTCCGGGCCTTCGTGCGCGAACCCCACGAGGCCGAGCGCTTCGGCGCGGCCAACCAGGACCTCACCGACGTCTCGCTGAAGATCGGTTCCCTGTTTGTCCTGATGTTCCCCGCCATCGGCATGATCCTGCACATCTCCACGGCCGCCGTGCTCTGGTTCGGTGGCCAGCGCGTCGATGCCGGCGAGATGCAGGTCGGCTCCCTGACAGCCTTCCTCCAGTACCTCCTGCAGATCCTCATGGCCGTCATGATGGGCACCTTCATGGCCATGATGATTCCCCGCGCCTCGGTCTGCGCCGACCGGATCGGTGAAGTGCTCGACGTCGAACCCTCCATCCACGAATCGCTCACCCCGGTGGCGCCTGCGGCAAAGGCCGGCCGCGTCGAATTCCGCAACGTGACCTTCGCCTACCCCGGCGCCGAGGCTCCCGTGCTCAGCAACATCAGCTTTACGGCCGAGCCCGGACAGACCGTGGCGATCATCGGCTCCACCGGCGCCGGCAAGTCCAGCCTGCTGGCCCTGCTCCCGCGGCTCTACGACGCCGAGTCGGGCGAGGTCCTGCTCGACGGCGTCCCCGTCACCCAGCTGGACCGCGCCGAGATCACGCAGCGCGTGGCCATGGTGCCGCAACGGCCCTACCTGTTCTCCGGAACCATTGAGCACAACCTGCGCTTCGGCAAGCCCGAGGCCACGGACTCGGACCTGTGGGAGGCGCTGACGGTCGCCCAGGCCGCGGAGTTCGTGCGCGAAAAGAAGGGTGGCCTCGCAGCGCGGATCGCCCAGGGCGGCACCAACGTCTCCGGCGGCCAGCGGCAGCGGCTGTGCATCGCCCGCGCGCTCGTCACCGAACCCAAGGTCTTCCTGTTCGACGACTCGTTCTCGGCCCTTGACGTCGCCACCGACGCCAGGCTCCGCCGGGCGCTCAAGGCCAAGACGGCCGATGCCACGGTGATCATCGTCGGCCAGCGGGTGTCTACCATCGCCGATGCGGACCAGATCCTCGTGCTGGACAACGGCAGGATCGTGGACCGCGGAACACATGAGGAGCTGTTGGAAAGCTCCAGCACTTACCAGGAAATCGTCGAATCCCAGCTGAGCGCGGAGGCAGTGGCATGAGCACCAACGAGAAAGTCTCCACCACGCCGGCCACCGCAGCCGGCCAGGCCGCTGCCGATACGGACGCCACCGACCTGATCGAAGATGACTTCATCGAGGAGGAGTACACGCCCGGCGAGGCCGACGGCGGCATGTTCGGCGCCGTGCCGGCCAAGAAGGCCCAGCACTTCTGGCCCTCGGCCAAACGGCTCATGGGACTGCTGAAACCCGAGCGCGCCGGCATCACCGCCGTGCTCGCCATGGTGACGGTCGCCGTCGTCCTCAACGTCATTGCCCCGAGGATCCTGGGCCAGGCGATGGACGTGATCTTCGCCGGAGTGGTCGGCAAGCAGCTCCCGGCCGGGGCCACCAAAGAACAGTTCATCGAAGGACTCCGCTCCCAGGGCCAGGACAACTTTGCCGACATGCTGGCCAAGATGGACGTCGTGCCGGGCGCCGGCATCGATTTTCAGAAGCTCGCGTTCCTCATCAGCGTGGTGCTGGTGATGTATTTCGTCGCCAACATCTTTCTGTGGCTCCAGGGCTATGTCCTCAACGTGCTGGTTATGCGCGTGGTGCGCACGCTGCGCGATGACACCGAGAAGAAACTCAACAAGCTGCCGCTGAACTACTTCGATACCCGCCAGCGCGGCGACATCCTTTCCCGTGTCACGAACGACGTCGACAACATCCAGCAGGCGCTCCAGCAGGCCTTCGCCCAGCTCGTGAACTCGGCCCTGACGGTCATCGGGATCGTGATCATGATGTTCATCGTGTCCTGGCAGCTGGCCCTGATCGCCCTCGTCGCCCTGCCGCTCTCCGGCGTGGCCGCCGGCATCATCGGCGCCCGCAGCCAGAAACTCTTCGCCGCCCAGTGGAAGAACACCGGCGAGCTCAACGGCCAGATCGAGGAATCGTTCTCCGGCCACGACCTCGTCCGCGTGTTCGGCCGCGACGCTGACATGCTGGCCCGCTTCGACGAGCGCAACGAGGAACTCTACAAGGCCAGCTTCGGAGCCCAGTTCGTCTCCGGCATGATCATGCCGGTCATGCAGTTTGTCTCCTACCTCAGCTATGTCGGGATCGCCGTCGTCGGCGGGCTGCGCGTGGCTTCGGGCAGCATGAGCCTGGGCGACGCCACGGCGTTCATCCAGTACTCGCGCGAATTCACCCAGCCGCTGGGCCAGATGGCCGGCATGGCCAACATGCTGCAGTCCGGTGTCGCCTCCGCCGAGCGGGTTTTTGAATTCCTCGACGCCGACGAACAGGACGCCGAGACCGCCACCGAGCACCTCCCGGCGAAGACCGACGGGCACGTCGAGTTCAAGCACGTCACCTTCAGCTACACGCCGGACAAGCCGCTGATCGAGGACCTGTCCTTCACGGCCGAGCCCGGTCACACGGTGGCGATCGTGGGACCGACCGGGGCGGGCAAGACCACCCTGGTCAACCTCGTGATGCGCTTCTACGAGCTCAACTCCGGCAGCATCACCCTGGACGGGGTGGACATCACCCGGCTGAGCCGTTCGGAGCTGCGCGCCAAGGTCGGTATGGTGCTGCAGGACGCCTGGCTGTTCGGCGGCACCATCTACGAGAACATCCGCTACGGCAAGCTGGACGCCACCGAAGAACAGATCATGGCGGCGGCCAAGGCCACGTTCGTGGACCGCTTCGTCCGGGCGCTGCCGGACGGCTACAACACGGTGATCGACGAAGAGGGCAACAACGTCAGTGCCGGCGAAAAGCAGCTGATCACCATCGCCCGGGCCTTTGTGGCGAACCCGTCGCTGCTGATCCTGGACGAGGCCACGAGTTCCGTGGATACCCGCACCGAAGCCCTGGTCCAGAAGGCCATGGCGGCGCTGCGGACGGAGCGCACCAGCTTCGTCATCGCCCACCGCCTTTCCACCATCCGGGACGCGGACACCATCCTTGTCATGGAGGACGGGCAGATCGTCGAGCAGGGCCGGCACGCCGAACTGCTGGCCCTGCAGGGCGCGTACTACAGGCTGTACATGTCCCAGTTCGCCGGTGAGGACGCAGAGTCTGCCGTGGCGGATTCCGCGGAGGACGCGACGGCGGTGCACAGCTGAGCGCCGCAGGCCCCGCCGGGAACGGCGCAGCCGGCGGGAACGGGCCCGGCAGGGAGAGCGCAGGCACAGCCGCGGGCCCCGCCGGGAAGGGTGGACCCGCTGAGGAGAACACATCCACGGAGCCCTGGCGCCTCGAGGTGGAGGTGCCGATGCGCTGGAGCGACATGGATGCCTACGGGCACATCAACAACGTCCAGATTGTCCGGATCCTCGAAGAAGCACGGATCGCGGCTTTCGGGCCGCCCCGGGGTCCCGGGCTGCCGGGAACCGAACCGCTGGTGCCGCTCTTCAATGAAATTCCGGAAGGGACGCTGGCGCTCGTCGTCGAGCACAAGATCAGGTACGTCAGGACCCTTGAGTACCGGAACGTGCCCGCCGTCGTCCAGTTGTGGATCGGGGCGGTTAAGGGCGCCAGTTTCGACATCCACTACCTGGTGCAGGATCCCGTCACGCGGGAGGACTGTGTCCGGGCCACGAGCCATCTTGCCTTTGTGGACGAGGCAACCGGCCGGGTGTTGCGGCTGACGCCGGAGCAGAAGGACCGGCTGGCTCCCCACACCCGCGCCCACCCGGTCCCATAGCCTCTGTTCCGGTTCCCGGCACGGCTCCTAGAATGAACAATCCCGACGCATAAGGAGGCGTGGTCGCCGTGAACATGGGCAAAGACATGCACAAGAACATGCATCACAACCTAGGCAACACCTTGCACCAGAACATCCACAAGCAGCACACCCGCAAGAAGAAGTGGAACGAACTCTCGCCGATGGCACGGTTCGGAACCATCTCGGCTGGCATCGTCCAACTCTCGCTGCTGGTCGCAGCCCAGACGGACATCAGCCGACGCCCGGCTGCGCAGATCCGTGGCAGCAAGGCCATGTGGCGGCTCGCCACGCTGGTGAATTTCATCGGTCCGGCCACGTATTTCACCTTCGGCGTGAAGCGCCGGCCCGGCGCGAAATCGGGTCTGCTGCCCGCCCGTCCATAATCTACTGGCCGGTAGTTTAGGGGCGGCGTTAAATGGGCGCGTTCAGTTTAAGCCTGTAAATTGAACGTATGACCCCAACCAAGAAGCCTGCCCTGCACCGCGCCCTCGGTATCTCCAAGGAGATTGAAGACGCGGCGTGGTTTGTGCTGGGCCCGGGGTTGCTCGGCAAGGCGTCCCCCCTGGACGGCCGCACCAAAACGTGGTCCGTCCAGGCTGCCGCGGAGTTGCTGGAACGCCTCGAACGGGGCGTTCCGGATCCCAAGGCGCCGATGATGACTAACCTGCGCCAGAACCTGGAAGACGCCACCCGCGGGGCGAAGCAACTGGCCGTGGAGCTACTCTTCCTCCAGTCCCTGCCGCTGGCCCACGAGGTCAAGTCGCTGAAGGTCAAGCGGGCCCGCGTCGCCGAGGCGGCATCCTGGCTGGAGCCTGCCCTGGAGCTCCCCGACGAGCTCTACGCGGGCATGACGGACCACGGCGTGATCCGGGACCGCACCGCGGAATTCAACTGGACCATCTGGGACCACCTGAAATGGCTCTGCCGCTTCGTGCAGCATGTCGCACAGCGGCCGGCCCACGTCGTCCAGGCCGCGGTCAAGGATCCGCTGGCCTTCCACCGGCTGGTCGCCGGCACCCCGGATGACCAGCCGGCCATCCGCCGCAGCATTGAGTTCCTGGTCTGGCCCAGCTATTTCGAACCCGTGGTGGCCGATGTCGAACGGCAGGAGATCCGTGACGCTTTCGCTTCCCTCGTGGGCGGGGCCAAGGGGGACAGCGACGAGGACATTTCGGCGGACATCCACCGGATCCGCCTGCACCTGGACCAGCAGGCCGGGCAGCGGATCGACTGGTACTCACGCCAGCTGGTGAGCCAGTGGCGGAAGGTCGGCGACCCCGGCCGCCGCGCCTGGCTCCTGCGCACCCACCACGACAACGCCGAGCTGCTGGGGGAGTGGCGGGACGAGGAAGCGGTGACGCTCGACGTCGAACACCTCCGCCTGCTGGACCCCGGCGTCTCCGCGGGGCTGGTCCAGAATGCCGTTGACGAGGACTACAAGCACCTCGGCTACGTGGAGCGTGAGGACACCAAGACCGCAGTCTTCGCCTTCCTGACCGTCATGAAGCCGGGTGACCTTGCGCTCTACCAGAGCTCGGGCAAGGTCCGGATCGGCGTGGTCCTCGGCGAACCGGAGCATGCCAAAGACAACCGCCAGCTCCGCCGCAAGGTCCGCTGGTTCGATGAGGAACACGACGCCACCGGCCTGCCCCGCCACGTGCAGCGCCAGCTGACCACCTCCGGCAACATCGTGGACATCACCCGCGTGATCCAGGCGCTCGAGGCGCTGCTGCCGGCTGAAGCGGAAGCCGAGGACGGCGACGGCGCCGCGCCGGATGCCGCCGTCGAACCGGCCTGTGACGGGTTCCGGCCGCTGACGCCGGAGTTCGCCGCGTCCTTGCACATGGACCTGGAGCCGCTGCAGGAAATCGCCGAACTCCTCGAGGAGAACCGGCAGCTGGTGCTCTACGGTCCGCCGGGAACCGGCAAGACGTACCTCGCCAAACACCTCGCCGCCGAGCTCGCCGGCGACACCACGGACGAGCGGGTCAAGCTGGTCCAGTTCCACCCGTCGTACGCCTATGAGGATTTCTTCGAGGGCTTCCGCCCGGACAAGACGGACGAGGGACAGGTCTCCTTCAAGCTCGTGGCAGGACCGCTGCGCCGGCTCGCCGAGGAAGCGGCCAAGCCCGGGAACGAGAGCAAACCGTACTTCCTGATCATCGACGAGATGAACCGGGCCAACCTGGCAAAGGTGTTCGGCGAGCTGTACTTCCTGCTCGAATACCGTGACGACCGGATCTACCTGCAGTACAGCCCCAACGAGCCGTTCACCCTGCCGGACAATCTTTACATCATCGGCACCATGAACACCGCGGACCGCTCCATCGCGATGATGGACGCGGCCATCCGGCGGCGCTTCTCCTTCATCGAGCTGCACCCGAAGACGGAACCGGTGAAGGGCTCGCTGCTGCGCTTCCTCCAAGCCCGTGACCTGGACACGACCCCGGCCCTGCTGCTTGACGCTTTAAACGACGCGATCGACGAGTGGGACCGCGACCTCATGATCGGTCCCTCGTACTTCATGAAGAAGTCCGCGCAGACGCCTAAGGGCCTGCGCAGAATTTGGAAATACGAGCTCATGCCGCTGCTGGAGGAGCACTATCACGGGCAACTCAACCGCGCCCAGCTCGAGGAACGGTTCGGACTGGAACAACTCCTGGGCCGCCTGGCGCATGCCTAGGCTGGCCGGAGACGCCATAGCACTGGACCGCAGTTCGTCGGACCGCGAGGCCTCGGACCACCGGGGATCATCCGGAGCCGGTCCGGCCGGGCGCGGTTCATCCGGACGCGGCGGGGCGGAGGCCTGCCGGCACATTGTCCTCGACGAACTCTCCGTCGGCGTCGTGGAGCGGCTTGATCCGGACACTGCCGCCTACGTCAACGCCAGCGGCCTGGCGAAGGCCTCGCCGATGGGCATGGGCCTGTACCGGGTCGAACCGGTGGGGACCGTCGGCTCGGTGCGCACTCCCGCCGTTCAGCTGGAGGTGCGACCGAAAGGTCGGCTCGGTCTGAGCCGTTTGCTGTTCCTGCTCGGCTACGCGGGGGACCAGGGGTTCCGGGACGACTCTGTCGCCGCGGTGGAGCATGCCGACCTTTGGAGCGCCCTGGCCGAATCCCTGGCGCAGCTCGCTGACCGGGCGCTGAGCCGCGGCGTGCTGCAGGGGTATCTCATGGTGGAAGAATCCCTCCGGACCGTCAAGGGCCGGATCCGGATGTCGGACCAGATTTCCCGCCGGCCCGGCATGCTGGTTCCGCTGGAAGTCTCCTACGACGAGTTCACCGAGGACATCGCGGAGAACCGGATTCTGCGCGCCGCACTGGAACGGATGTCCCAGGTGCCGCGGGTTCGGCCGGAAGTCCTGAGCCGCCTGCGCCAGCTCAAGGGAAAGCTCGACGCCGTGACGCGCCTTCAGTCCGGCGCGCCGCTGCCGCAGTGGCGGCCCAGCCGGATGAACACCCGCTACCACGCCGCTCTTCGGCTCGCCGAACTGATCCTGCGGAACGCGTCGGCGGAGGCCGGCGACGGAAAGCAGCAGTCGGCGTCGTTCGTGGTGGACATGGCAAAGGTGTTCGAGGACTTCGTGGGAACAGCCCTGCGCGAAGCCATGGCCGCCTACCCCGGAGAAATGCGGTTGCGCTACAACGCCCTGCTGAACGAGGCCGTCCGCGACTCGGACCGCATTGTGGTGCAGCCCGGTGCCGTCCACTTCCTCGGCGGCCGGCCCGTGATGGTGTACGACGCCAAGTACAAGGCCGCGGCCGACATCGGCGCGTCCCTCTCGGGCGACCACTACCGGATGCTGGCCTACTGCACATCCTTGCGGGTGCCGACGGCGTGGATCGTTTACCCGGGAGCCGGGGAAATCAAGCTGCGCCGAATTCTCAATACCGACATCGACATTGTTGAGTTCCCGCTGGATCTGTCGCTACCGCCGTCGGAAATCCTGGCCGCCGTGGCAGATCTTGCCCAGCAGTCGTGGGGCGAAGTGCTCCGGCAGGCCAGTATCGACAGGTCCGCCGGCTAGGCGGATTCCTGCTGGTCGGCCACTGTTCGCAAATGTTCCAGGAGCGCCTTTTCCGGCTGGCCCGGGTTGTTGGCGACGTGCCACTGGAGTTTCTCCCGCACGTCAGCTTCTTCCGGGTTGGTGCCAGCCAGAACCTCATCAATGATCGAGGCCGCCTGCCGGCGCAGCGGCTCCAGATCCGGGTTCGCTCCGCGGAGCGAGCGGGGCCGGAAGCCGTGGAGCCTCGCGTGGCCGAGGCGACGGAACGGCAGAACTGTGGGGTCTGAATCTGTGGGGCTGGAATCTGTGGGACTGGAATCTGTTGGCGCAGCAGCCGTTTCGGGCTGGTCGTTGGACATCAGCAAGTGCGGCATCGTGCGCTCTCCCGTGTTTGCAGTACGCGTTGGTACTGACCGAATAATGCCTATCGCCCCCGGAGTCGAATATTAGCTGAGGTCGTTCAGCCTGCACCGGAGGTGGGCCGCGCGACACGCGGGGCGTTGCTGCTCAGCGAAGATCCTCAGGAGGGCTCGTCCCGGGCCGGGCTGTGCAGGAAGGGACTGTGGAGGGGAGGGCCCTGGAGGAAGGCATCGAGGCGGAGCTCCAACGCCGATCGGTCCTTCAGTTCGCACTCCCACACGGTGAGGACTTCCCAGCCATCGAGTTCGAGCTGAAGCCGCTGGGCGGCGTCGCGGTTCCGGGTGCGCGTGCGCTTGGTTTCCCAGAACTCGGCGTTTGCCTGGGGTGCGTGCTGGCCCACCCGGCAGTCGTGGAAATGCCAGAAGCAGCCGTTGACGAAGATGACTTTGCGGCGGCCGGCGAAGACGAGATCGGGGTTGCCCGGAAGTTTGCCGCCGCCCGCGGTGCCGTGCAGGCGGTAGCGGTATCCCTTCGCGTGCAGCAGCCTGCGGACCAGCATTTCCGGCTTGGTGTTCTTGCCCCGGATCCTGGACATATTCCAGCTGCGCCGCTCCGGAGTCAGCTTGTCCGCCATTGTTTAAGTCTAGGCGGGTGCCAAGTCTTGGCGCCGGGCAACAGCCGTCGGGCAGCAGCCTCGGGGCGCGGGTCTGAAGCGGACCGGGGGCGGCGGGCCGGAGAACGGCGGGCCGGGGAACGGCGGGCCGGGGAACGGCGGGCCGGCAGCCGCCGTCGGGCGTTAGATTTCGCGCTCCGGGTGTTCGCCGAACTGGAAGTGGCGTCCGCTGAGCGACGTCGGCGTAATTTCGACGTAGAAGTCCTTCAACGTTGGAACCCACGGTTTCAGCCCGAGGGCCTCGGCGTCGGCGATATCCGCCGATTGGTCGAGCACGCGCGCAGTGCCGCGCAGGACTACTGACCATGCTTCGTCGGACAGGATTCCGTCGGTTTCGAAGAGTACCTTCGAGTTGATGGTGAGCTCGGCCAGTTTGTTTCCCGGGGCGGTGCGGAGGAACAGTTTCCGGCCGCTGGCCGCGTAGTTCACCGGGAAAATGTCGGGTTCTCCGGCCACGGTGACCACGAGCCTGCCGTGCTTTGTGCCCTCAATCAATGTCCAGGCTTGGTCGTCGTCAAGTGTAAGGATCGGATTGCCGTCTTCGTGTTCGAACATCATGGGTTCATTGTTCTGAATCAGGCCGTCGCTGGCTAGGGGCTAAAGGACTGGCAAGGGACAGCCGGGGTGTTCTGCCGGTCCGAGGGGCGGGCACATGCTGCCTGTGGATAATTTTGACCGGCAAAATGTGATCTCGGTTACCCTTAAGCCACAAATTGGCTTCAATCGTCTTGATTTTCTATCGGGGGAGTAGCTGACCATGACCTCTCGCACTTCGCTTTCCGGTCCCTGGCGAGCCTGTGCGGTCGCTTGGGTGTCGATCTCCCTGATATCGGCCACAGCGTGCAGCGGGGGTGGAACGCCGCCTCCCGGATCTGCACCGGCTGCTTCGCAGAGTCCCTCAGGGCCGGCCACCCCGAGCGCAACTCCGACACCTACTGCCAGCTACAAGCCCGCCGACGCGACCGGCAAGGCGCAGAACGTGCCAGTACCCGAGTTGCCGGAAGCTGCGAAGGCGGAGACGAAGGAAGGACTGGAGGCGTTTGCGCGGTACTGGTACGCGCTCCTGAACTATTCGTACGAGACCGGTGACCTATCTGGTATCAACTCGATCTCCAGCCCTTCATGCGCCCTATGCGGAAAAGTCTTTCCTGGGATCCAGAAATGGAACGGTGAGGGAAGGTGGATAGTCGGTGGGACGGTTACGGTCCATGCAGTTCAATCGACTTTCGTGAAGACGCCGAATGGAGATTTCCAAGTTGCCATCCAGTCGCAACAACAGGCTGGATCGCTGAAAAACGCCGACGGAACTGATGCGCAGACGATTTCCGAGTCCGCCATGCTGGGGGACTTGATGGTGGCGAGATACGAGAAAGGAAGTTGGGCCGTTCAGAACGTCGATCGGCTCGGGAGCTAGGCAATGCCGGGACCTATTGCATGGCGATCGTTCGTGACGGCTTTCCTTGGATTAGTCGCCCTGCTTGTGATTCCAATTTCCGCGGTGGCTGACGACTCAGAAGTTTCTTGGAGCACCTCTGGACTCGGAGTCTGGCGCTATGATGCAGGCGCTGGCGTATGGGTGGATGCGCCAGGTGCAGTTGCAGAAAACCCCAACATCTACAAATTCGAGTATCTCTGTCTCGACGCCACAAAGAACAACTTCGACGTTGATTGCCTTGCAGGAGCGGTTCGGTGCGATCAAGGTCGCGATGGGCGGCCCGTGCGTTGGTACACTTCCCTGCGAGTATTTGACCCACCCATATGGTCAACGATTCGTCCAGATCGGTGTGTCTATCTCGAGAAACCCGTAGACGTGCTGGGCCAGATTGCCACCCAGATTCAGACCAAATTTCAGCAACTACCAATCAATGCCGGCCGCAGCGTCATGCAGCCGAGCCCACACACTCTCAGGGGTGCCGAGACAAATTTCTATGCCGAGGCCATCGAGCAAACATTTGGCGTCGATATGCTGGGCCAAAGTGTCGCTATTGTGGCTAAGCCGGTCCAGTACTCCTGGAGCTATGGCGACGGCACCTCTCTCGGCCCGCAAGCGGTGGCCGGCGGACCGCTTCCACAGGATCGCTGGGGCGAGAAGACCCTGACGAGTCACGTGTACACCCAGACCGGCGACTTCCCGGTGGTTTTGACGACGCATTTCCAGGGAACCTACTCCGTCAATGGCGGACCGCCGCTGCCCATCCCCGGCCAAGGGCAATTCAGCTCGCCGCCACAGACCGTCAGTGTCTGGCGGACTATCACCAGGAACTACGCAGACACGTGTCTGCAGAATCCCCGAGGCCAAGGCTGCCCGGGGGTCGCCCCGCCGCCGCCCTAGTCCGTGGCTAGGCTCGCAATTCCCGGTCCACCCGTTCCATCCGGGCATTCACGAGCTGGCAACGCGGGTCGTCCGGCCCCATAAAAGCAGCCACGGCAGCCGCAGTCGCCGTATCGAAGGACCCCATGTCGCTCGTGCACCACTGCAGCATCAGCCGGGCATCACCGCTTGACCGGACGGAAGCTCCCACGGCCGTGTTGAGCTCGTCGCGCATGAACCCGATCGCCAGATTGACCGAACGGGTGAGCAGTTTTGAAGGGTACGCCGCGAACGCCTCGGCAACCCGACCGTCCCGCAGATGACCGGCCACGTCGGAAACGTCGGTCACGACGTTGAGGGTTGAAGAGAATCGGTAGGGGTTCGCTTCCAGGACATCGCCCAGAATGGCGCGGATCCGGTGCATCTCGGTCCGGATCGCCGCACCGGTGCCCGCATCGCCATGGATCTCGTACGCCAATTCTTCGGCACTCCAGCCCTGATCACGCGAGGCCAGCAGGGCCAGGATCTCGGCGCGGCGCACAGTCAGCGGACGGCTGATGCCGCCGTCGACCGCCGCGGATGGCGCGTCCCCCAGGAGCCGCAGCACGAGCTGGGGTCGGGCGCCGCCGTCGCGCACTGCCCGCTCGCCACCCGGGGACCGCTGCCCCGAGCGCCCGACGCCGCCGTCGGGAAACGGGGCCGACTTCAGCAGCTCCTCTGCGAGCCGCACTCCGCAACGCACCAGCCGCAGGCTGTCCGGCGTGACCGATTCGAACGGGCCAGAGACGTCCAGGACGCCGACGATGTCGCCGGTCAAAGGGTCGCGAATGGGGGATGCGGTGCAAGCCCAGTCATGGTGGGTCCGCACGAGGTGCTCGGCCGAGAAAAGTTGCGCCGGCGCACCCGTCACCAAGGCCTCGCTAATGGCGTTCGTGCCCACCCCTGATTCGGACCAGTCGGCGCCCTCCACGAACTCCAGCGAGTCCGCGAGCCGCAAGGCCTGCTTGCTGCCGACGCGCCACAGCACTTCGCCCTCGTGGTCGGTGACGATCAGCAGATGGCGTCCGGTCACGGTCTCATCGGCTAGAAGCTGTGACAGCGCCGGCATCACCGCAGCCAGCCGATGGCCGGTGCTGAGGGATCGCGCCTCGGAGACTTCATGCCGGTGCAGGGGCCGGTGCTTGTCCGGATTGATGCCCAGAGCCAGGGAACGCTGCCAGGACTTGATAAGCGACGGCGAGAGGTGCGGATCCGGAGTGCCAGAAATCGTGGTCTCGTGCGCCGCCCGGAGAATTCGGGCGTACTCCGCCGGTGCAGAAAACCTGAGGTCCGAGGGATGCGTGATGGGGCCGTTGCCCTGCCGCATGCTCATTCTCTCAACTCGCCCTCGAATCGTCGCACCCGGCTGGGTCCCTGCCGCCGTAGGCCAACCTGCGCGCCCGCCGGCAGCTTGAGAGCTCCGTGTAACCCGATTGTAACCCCCTGCGACTTTTACTTGTGATGCGGGTCACTGCGTGGTCTATGCGCCACGCAACGGGAGCGGCCCCCTGTCAGCAATGGAAAGAGGAAACATGCCTGAGACACCAAACGGCGTCGTCGGGGCGTGGCTGGCGCAGTTCGATGAGGCACTGCGCAGCCACAACACGGACGCCGCACTGGAACTTTTTGACGACGACTCGTACTGGCGCGATTTCGTCTCCTTCACCTGGAACCTCAAGACGCTGGAGGGCAAAGAGGACATCCGGCGCATGCTCGAGGCGACCCTGGGCGACGTGCAGCCCAGCAACTGGACCCTCGCCGAGGACGCCACCGGGGACGCCGCCAATGCCGAGGCCTGGGTAAACTTCGAGACCGCCCAGGCCCGGGGCTACGCCCATCTGCGCCTCCGGAACGGCAAATGCTGGACCCTGCTCACCACCATGCAGGAACTGAAGGGCTTTGAGGAAAAGAAGGGCCCCAACCGGGACAAGGGGGTCGCCCACGAGATCACCAAAGGACGCAAATCCTGGCTGGAACTGAAGGAGGAGCAGGAGGCGAGACTCGGCTACGAAGACCAGCCCTACACCGTCATCATCGGCGGCGGCCAGGGCGGGATCGGGCTGGGCGCGCGGCTGCGGAGGCTCGGAGTGCCCACCATCATCATCGAAAAGAATGAGCGCGCGGGTGACTCCTGGCGTAACCGCTACAAGTCCCTCCACCTGCACGATCCGGTCTGGTACGACCACCTGCCCTACATGAAGTTCCCCGACGACTGGCCGGTTTTCGCGGCCAAGGACAAGATCGGCGACTGGCTGGAAAACTACACACGGATCATGGAACTGAACTACTGGTCCAAAACCGAGTGCACCAACGCCCGCTTCGACGAAACGTCCCAGGAGTGGGTGGTTGAGGTGATGCGCGACGGCGAACCGGTCACCCTGCGCCCGAAGCAGCTCGTCTTCGCCCTGGGTGTATCGGGGTACCCGAGCGTCCCCACGTTCGACGGCGCCGAGTCCTTCCTGGGGGAGCAGTACCACTCGTCCAAGCACCCGGGCGGTGGCGACTGGACCGGCAAGAAAGCCGTGGTCATCGGCTCCAACAATTCGGCCCACGATATCTGCGCCGACCTTTGGGAACACGGCGCGGACGTCACCATGGTCCAGCGGTCCTCGACGCATATTGCCCGCAGCGAATCCCTCATGGACCTCGCTCTCGGCGGGCTGTACTCCGAAGAGGCGCTGGCCAACGGCGTCACCACGGAGAAAGCCGACCTGCTGTTTGCCTCCTTGCCGTACCGGATTCTGCCCGAAGCCCAGATTCCTGTTTATGCGGAGATGGCCCGCCGGGACGCGGAGTTCTACTCCCAGCTCGAGGCTGCCGGCTTTGATCTGGACTTCGGCGTTGACGGCTCCGGCTTGTTCCTGAAGTACCTGAGGCGCGGCTCCGGCTACTACATCGACGTCGGCGCCTCGCAGCTGATCATCGACGGCCGGGTCAAGCTGGCCAATGGCCAGGTCAGCAAGATCACCGGCAACTCCGTCGTGATGGCCAACGGAACGGAGCTGGATGCCGACGTCATTATTTACGCCACCGGGTATGGGTCGATGAACGGCTGGCTGGCTGATCTGGTCTCGCCCGAGGTGGCGGACGCCGTCGGCAAGTGCTGGGGGTTCGGATCGGAGACGCCGAAGGATCCGGGGCCGTGGGAGGGGGAACTGCGCAACATGTGGAAGCCCACCAACGTGGAGAACCTGTGGATCCACGGCGGCAACCTGCACCAGAGCCGGCACTATTCGAACTATCTTGCCCTGCAGCTCAAGGCCAGGATGGAAGGACTGCCGACGCCGGTCTTCGAGCTGCAGCCCACGCATCACGCGCGCTAACCGCACGCGCTGACTCACGGGGTCGTGACAATCTCAGGCACGGCCACCAGACTGGGGCTACGGCCCCGCTGTGAAAATCCAACTTTTATTCCGTGGATGCGCCTGACCGGGCGCATCCACGGTCCTGGACTGCGAAGGTGAAACACCATGAAAGCAGCACGATTCCACGCCCGCGAGGATCTCCGGATCGAAGACATTCACGAGCCGGAGCTGCGACCGGGAACGGTGAAGATCGCCGTGGCCTGGTGCGGTATCTGCGGCACCGACCTCCATGAATTCCTGGAAGGACCCATTTTCACCCCGCCGCCCGGCCACCCCCACGGGCTCACCCACGAGGCCGCCCCGGTCACCCTCGGCCACGAGTTCTCCGGCACCGTCGAGGAGCTGGGGGAAGGCGTCAGCGGTCTGGCTGTCGGAGACAACGTCGTCGTGGAGCCGTACTACGTGTGCAATGAATGCGGTCCCTGCCTCAGCGGCCACTACAACCTGTGCACCAGGTTGGGCTTCATCGGCCTGGCGGGCGGCGGTGGCGGCTTGAGCGAGAAGATCGTCGTCGACACCCGGTGGGTGCACCCTGTCGGCGACATCCCCCTGGACGAGGCCGCACTGATCGAACCCCTTGCGGTGGCGTATCACGCCGTCGGCCGGAGCGGCGTCAAAGGCGGGGACGTCGCCGTCGTCGGGGGTGCCGGACCCATCGGCCTGCTGACCGCCGCGGTCCTCAAAGGCATCGGCGTCACCACTATCGTTACCGAGCTGTCGGCCGCCCGCAAAGACAAGGCGACTTCGTCCGGGGTCGCGGATCACGTGCTCGATCCGAGTGCCGAGGACGTCAAGGCGCGCGTGCTGGAACTGACCAACGGTACGGGGGCCGATGCGGCGTTTGAATGTGCCGGTGTGAATGCGGTGCTGGACACCATGCTCGACGTCGTGAGGCCCGCCGGCGTCGTCGTCAACGTCTCGATCTGGGGGCACCCGGCCACGGTCGACATGCAGAAAGTGGTGCTGAAGGAAATTGACCTGCGCGGCACCATCGCCTACTGCGGCGACCACGAAGCCGCGATCAAGCTCGTCCAGGAAGGAAAAGTGGACCTGAAACCCTTCATCACGGGGCGGATCGCCTTGGACGACTTGGTGGACAAGGGGTTTGACACGCTGATCAACCACAACGACACCGCGGTGAAGATCATCGTCCACCCGTAGTGATCCGAGTCTCACGCGGGAATAGTTGCAGACGCCTCGCAGTTGCCGCCAATGAACCAACCCCTTGCGAAAGGAACTGCGCATGCTGTTTTCCCCGATGACCCTCGGCGAGCTGGAACTACCCAACCGGCTCGTCATGGCGCCGCTTACCCGCGTCCGCTCCGGCAAAGAAGGAATCCCCGGCCCGTTGGTGGTCGAACACTACCGTCAGCGCGCCTCGCTCGGCCTGATCGTCAGTGAAGGCACATACCCCAGCCACACAGGCCGCGGCTTCCCGGGCCAGCCCGGCCTCGTGACCGACGAGCAGCTCGCGGGCTGGGCCAACGTCACAGCCGCCGTGCACGCCGAGGGCGGCCGCATTTTCGCCCAGGTCATGCACGCCGGCCGCGTCACTCACCAGGACACTACCGGTGGATACGAAGTAGTCGCACCCAGCGCCATTGCCATCGACGGCGAGACCCGCACGTATGAGGGCAAGCAGGCGTTCCCCGTCCCGCGCGCCCTGACCACAGAGGAACTGCCGGGCATTGTCGACGAATTCGTGACGGCATCCCGCAAGGCGGTTGAGGCAGGATTCGACGGCGTCGAACTTCACTCGGCCAACGGTTACCTGCTGCACGAATTCCTCACTCCGGCCGCCAACCAGCGCGACGACGTCTACGGCGGCTCTCCGGAGAACCGGGCTCGTTTCGTGATTGAAGTTACCCAGGCAGTGGTGGACGCCGTCGGCGCGGACCGTGTTGGCATCCGCATCTCGCCGGAGCACAATGTCCAGGGTGCCCTCGAACTCGATGCGGCTGACGTCCGGGCCACCTACGCCCACCTCGTGGACGCGCTGGCTCCGCTGAAGCTGGCCTACCTCAGCATCCTGCACAAGGACCCCACCAGCGAGCTTGTCCAGGACCTGCGCGCACGGTTCAACGGGACATTCCTGATCAACACGGGCTTCGGCATCGTCACCACGCGCGACGAAGCCAAGGCGCTGGTCGCGGACGGCCACGCTGACGCCGTCGTCGTCGGACGCCCCGCCATCGCCAACCCGGACCTGGTCCGCCGCTGGCGCGAAGGCCTGCCGGTCAACGAGGCGAATCCGGCCACGTTCTACACCGACGGCGCCGAGGGCTACACCGACTACCCGGCCTACCAGAACTAGGACCAACTGCGGTGCGGTGACTCCCGCGGCGCCGCACGCGCCGCGCAGGTCACGCTCGGTTGGACATGCTCAGCCGCAGCCACGATCAGTGGGCAGAATGCCATTCTGCCCACTGATCGCATTTAACAATGAGCATGTCCCTCGCAGGGCAGGTCCGAGACCGGGTGCGCGAGTCACAGGGCCGCACCCGCTGCCGGACATGTGCCGCGATGATCTGCACGAGAGAGCATGTTCCTCGCGGCGCATCATGGCCATGGGACATGCCCAGCGGCCGCCACGACAAGTGGGCAGAATGCCATTCTGCCCACTGGTCGCATCTAACAATGAGCATGTCCCTCGCAGGGCAGGTCCGACACTGAACATGCTCCGCGGTGACATGTGTGGCTGGGCATGTCCCGTCCTGCACATCGGAGCCGCCGGGACATGTTCCCTCTACGAATTGGCCACTGGACATGTCCCGTGGCTGGCGCCGGGATTGGGCATGTCCCCCGTGGGCCCATGGTGCGGAGCGAGGTGCATGTCCAGCGGTGGGGGCGGCAAATGGGCATGTCCCGGAGGGGGCCTCGCCGTGCCTAGTCCTATAGGATCTGAAGATGCAATTAGCTTCCACCGGCAGCCATTCTGATGGGCGCCCCGCCGGCCGCGCAGTCAGCCGGCAGGTCCTGGCGGACCACGTTTATGAAGAACTTCTGGCGTCGCTGATGGATGGCCGGCTGGAACCCGGAACCGCGGTCAGCATCGACGGGACCGCCCGTGAACTCGACGTCTCGCCCACCCCCGTGCGGGAGGCGCTCGCCAGGCTGGAACACACCGGGATGGTGCGCCGCGTGGCCCTCAAGGGCTACCGGGTTGCTCCGGTGTTCACCCGGGAAGACTTCGCCGAGCTCATGGAAGCCCGGCTCGCGATCGAGCCCGTGAACGCCCGCCTGGCGTGTGCACGGCTGACGCCCGGCCACCTGGCCGAACTGGAACGGGCAGTCGCCGATCTCAAGGACGCGCCGCGCGGGCCTTCCTTCGCCGAGTTCCGCGGCTACCTCGAGGCCGACGAGCGGTTCCACCGGCTGATCGCGGAGCAGACGGGCAACCAGTTCATGGTGGCCGCCTACGCCGCCCTCGGCGGACAGATTCAGCGCTTCCGCCTGTTCGGGGGAGTGGGGATCACCGACGCCGACCACGCGATCGCCGAACATCAGGCCGTACTGGATGCCTTGGCGACGGGCGATCCGGAGAAGGCCGCAGCCGCCATGGCCGAGCACGTGCAAAAGGTGCGCGGCCGCGCCATCGCGGACGCTCCCGCGGAATGAGGCTCACTTCCCAGGCTGACGCACGCGGGCCCAACACCGCGTAACAGCGCGCCGCGCCCGGCTTCTGAGCCCTCTTTTTGTGACCCCCTTCACAGCTGATCGAAGACCCTATAGGATCTTCGATTGTGACGGCTACGGTGCCGGCATGGGGAGTCACAAGGGAGTGAAGAGTGCAAACAGAAACTTTGGCCGCAGGGCCCAAGGAGTCCGCAACACGCCGCGCCATCAAGAATCTGCGGTGGTGGATTCTCGGCTGGGCGCTGGCCGCCGGCATCATCAACTACATGGACCGCAGTGCAATCTCCATCGCCGCGCCGCAACTGATCAAAGACTTCGGCATGACCCGGACGGACATTGGCCTCCTGGGCACCGTGTTCTCCTGGACCTACGCTTTTGCCCAGCTGCCCGCTGGCTGGCTCGTGGACAAGCTGGGCGCCCGACGGATGTACTTCCTCGCAATCGCGGGCTGGAGCATCGCAACCGCGCTGATGGCCGTCGGCACCAAGATGTGGCAATTCGTCACCTTCCGCGTCCTGCTCGGCATCACCGAGGCCCCCAACGGGCCGGCGTCGGCAAAGCTCACCGCTGACTGGTTCCCCCGGGCCGAGCGCGGACAGGCCACCGCCATCTGGGACAGCGGTTCCAAGTGGGGACCCGCCATCGCGCCGCCCGTCCTGACCGCCATCATGCTCGCGTTCGGCTGGCAGGCCATCTTCCTCTTCCTCGGCGTCGCAGGCATCGTGCTGGCATTGGCCTTCTTCCTTTACTACCGCGCTCCCGAAGAGCACAAGCGCATCAGCGCGAAGGAACTGGATTACATCGAAAGCCAGCGCACCACCCAGCTCCTGACTGCCAAGAAGGTTTCGTGGCTCGGACTCTTTAAGCACCGCCAGATCTGGGGCATGATGGCCGGATTCTTCTGCGTCATCTGGATCTGGAACATCTTCATCGTCTTCCTGCCGCTCTACCTGCAGGAAGAACGCGGTGCCAGCATCGCCACCTCCGGCTGGCTTGCGGCTGTCCCGTACCTCGGCGCAGCCATCCTCGGCATCACCGGCGGCTGGGTCATGACGCGCTATGCGAAGAAGGCCGGCCGCGATCCGTTGCTGGCCAAGCGCCACGTGATGTCCATTGCAGCGATTGCCGCCGGCATCTTGATCTGCCTCATCCCGTTCGTAGATTCCCTCCCGCTCGCCATCGCTGTCATGACCGTGGCACTGGGCTTCGTCGCCACCATGCAGGCGGCCGCGTGGGCCATGCCCGGCGACATCGTGGACAACTCACAGGTTGCCTCCGTCGGTGCCATCCAGAACTTCGGCGGCTACTTCGGCGGCGCCTTTGCCCCTCTGCTGACCGGTGTGATCGCCGATGCCACCGGCTCCTACGCGCCGTCGTTCGTGATCGGCGGCGTCATCGCCGCCCTGGCCGCAGTGGCATACACCGTGCTGGTCCGCGAACCCATCAAGGACAAGGCCGCTGCAACGCAGACAGAAAGCCGAACCGACGCATGAGCACAGCAACAAATGCATTGACGACGACGGCGGCCGCCCCGGCGGCGGAAACCACCACTGCGGCGGGAACCTCCACTGCGGGCACCGCCCGCTCGCCGTTCACCGTGGCCGTCACCGCCGACGCCGCGCGGCCGGACGGAAGCTCCATTCACGGGGATCTGGGGCTGCAGCGGCTCAGCGAGCATGGCATCAGCTGGTGCGTCCTGCCCAGTTACACAGACCCGGTTCCGCTGGCCGACCTCGCCGGGGTCCAGGCCGTGCTGTCCCTGGGGCACATTGCCTTCGACTCACTCACCGTGGACCACGCCCCGGACCTGAGGCTGATTGCCCGGTTCGGGGCCGGCTACGAAACCATCGACTTGGACGCCTGCACCCGCGCCGGCATCGTTGTCACCAACACCCCGGATGCCATCCGGCGGCCGTTGGCGGTGGCGGGACTGACGCTGCTCCTGGCGCTCTCGCACAAGCTCCTGGCTAAGGACAGGCTGACCCGGACCTCTGACTGGGCGCAGCGCGAGCATTACCGCGGCGCGCCGCTGGTGGGCCAGACGGTCGGCATCGTGGGCTTCGGCAGCGTGGGCGCTGAGCTCGCCCGCCTCCTGGCCCCGCTCGGGGTGAAAGTCGTGGGCAACAACCGCAGCGGCCGCCACGCGGAGGCCGCCGGACTCGGCGTCCAGCTGCTGGGCCTGAACGAGCTCCTGGAGCGCTCGGATTACGTCGTGCTCTGCGCCGCGCTGACACCGGCGACCGAAAAACTGATCGGCGCGGCCGCGTTGGCGCGGATGAAGCCAAGCGCCTACTTGATCAATATCGGCCGCGGAAAGCTCGTGGACACGGATGCCCTCCGGGACGCCCTGCGGGACGCCCGGATCGCCGGCGCCGGCCTGGACGTCTTTGAGCCGGAACCCCTGCTTCCCGACGACGAGCTCCTGACCTTGGACAACGTGGTGCTTTCCCCGCATTCCCTGTGCTGGACCGAGGACTTCACGCGGGACGTCGCTGCCAGCGCCATTGGGTCAATCCTGGCGGTCGCGGCAGGGGAGCGCCCTGCCAACGTCCTGAATCCGGAGGTCTTCGCGACCGCGGCCTTCGCCGCGAAGCGCCCGTAACCCGGGGGTGTGACCTTGACAACATCCCTATAGATAGTAAATCCTATAGGAAACAGGATTCCACGAAGGAGTGAACCCATGGCCTATACAGCCGAAAACTGGCCCATCACCGCAGCGCTCCTGCAGTTCCCGGGGACCGACGCGCAGGGCAGCCACATCAACGACGCCGACGCCTCCGCCTGGGCCGAGGTCCTCAGCGAGGTCAAGGACGCCGGCTTTGCCAATGCCGACCTCACGGACAGCTGGGTCCGCCCCGGCGACCTGAGCTCCGCGCGGCTTGCCGAGTTCAAGCAGACCGCGGATAACGTCGGCATCGGCATCCCCGTCATCTCGGCCATCCGCCGCAGCGTGATCGAGGAAGGCAACTGGGAAGCGAACCTGGCGTACAGCCACCGCACCATCGACGCCGCCGCCGAGCTGGGCTGCGAGGTCGTCTCGTTCGGACTGCACCAGGCCATCACCGCCGAGCAGCAGAAGCAGCTCTGGTTCTGGACCGTCGAAGGGTACAAGGACCCGGTAGGGGACAAGGAAACGTGGGGTAAGGCTGTCAGCCGCCTGCGCGAACTCGGCCAGCACGCGGCCGAGGTCGGCGTCCTGCTCTCGCTCGAAATGTACGAGGACACGTACCTCGGCACCGCGGATTCCTCCGTTCAGCTGGTCCAGGACATCGGCCTGGCCAACGTCGGCATCAACCCGGACATCGGCAACCTCATCCGGCTGCACCGCCCGATCGAGGACTGGCGCGAGATGGTCGCCAAGACCCTCCCGTACTCCAACTACTGGCACATGAAGAACTACATCCGCGACGAGGACGTCGCCCGGGACACCTACGTGGCGATGCCGGCCCCGATGGAAAGCGGCCTCATCAACTACCGCGAGGCGTTCAAGACCGCGCTCTCCGTCGGCTTCCAGGGCATCCTGTGCACCGAGCACTACGGCGGCGACGGCCTCAGCGTCACGGCCAGCAACCAGGACTACCTCCGCCGCCAGGTCCTGCCGAAGACCGACGGCTACGCCCTCGGCACGAGCCAGGTGGCCCAGGGCCGGCAGCTGCCGGCGGCCACGGTACTCGCCAGCGCCTGAACGGGCGCCGACACCGGCGCGTGGTGCGGCCGTCAAGCCACTTGGGGGGGCGGCCGCACCACCCCACCTCTCTACCCACAGCATCAGTTCTCCAACACGGATTCAATGAGGAACCATGACCCAGATCTTCGACAATCCCGCTGATTTCGCGGATGAGGCACTGGACGGCTTCGTTGCGGCCAACCGCGGCTACGTGGCCCGAGTCGACGGCGGCGTCGTCCGCTCCACCGAAGTCGCCTCCGGGCAGGTGGCCCTGGTGGTCGGCGGCGGCTCCGGGCACTACCCGGCCTTCGCCGGCCTCGTCGGGCCCGGACTGGCCACCGCCTCGGCCTGCGGCAACATGTTCGCCTCGCCCGCGGCCGGCCAGGTCTACCGCGTGGCCAAGACGGCCAACGCCGGCGGCGGCGTGCTGCTGAGCTACGGCAACTACGCCGGCGACGTCCTGCACTTCGGCCAGGCCCAGCTGCGCCTCAACGCCGAAGGCATCGAAACCCGCACTGTCCTGGTCACCGACGACATCGCCAGCGCCCCGCTGGAGCAGATCGAGAAGCGCCGCGGCATCGCCGGGGACCTGACGGTCTTCAAGATCGCCGGCGCCGCCGCAGAGGCGGGACTGAGCCTGGACGACGTCGAACGGCTGGCCATCCGGACCAACTACCGCACCCGGTCCCTCGGCGTGGCCTTCGACGGCTGCACGCTGCCCGGCGCGGAGGCCCCGCTGTTCTCTGTCCCCGCGGGGCACATGTCCCTGGGCCTGGGCATCCACGGCGAACCGGGCATCTCCGACCACCCCATGCCCACCGCCTCCGAACTGGCCGAACTCCTGGTCAGCCGGCTCCTGGCCGACAAACCGGACGACGCCGGCACCCGCGTGGTCGCAATCGTCAACGGCCTTGGCACGGTCAAGTACGACGAACTCTTCCTGCTGTTCGGCAAGATCGAGAAGCTCCTCACCGCCGCCGGGCTCACCGTCGTCGAACCCGAATGCGGCGAGCTCGTCACGAGCCTGGACATGTCCGGCCTGTCCCTGACCCTGCTGTGGCTGGACGAGGAACTCGAGCAGTACTGGGCCGCCCCGGCCGACACCCCGGCGTTCCGCAAGGGAAACCTGGCACCCCGTGCCCGCCGCGAACTCGCCGGTCCGGACGCCGAAGAGACCGCCGACGTCGAACGGCCCACCGCCGCGGCGGCAGCCCTCGGCCGGATGGCCGCCGACTTCCTCGGCCAGGCGCGGGACGTGGTGGTCGAGCATGAGGAAGAACTGGGCCGCCTGGACGCCGTCGCCGGCGACGGCGACCACGGGATCGGCATGCGCCGCGGCGTGGACGCGGCAGTCACCGCGGCCGAACAGGCTGCCGCGAACGACGGCGGCGCCTCGCCGTCGCGGGTCCTGACCGCTGCGGGGGAGGCCTGGAGCGAACGCGCCGGCGGCACCTCGGGTGCGCTCTGGGGCTCGGCGATCATCGCCGCCGGACAGGCCCTGGGCAACCAGGACAGCTACAGCGGCGAGGACGCGGCCGCCGCGGTCACGGCCTTCGTGGATGCCATCACCGCGCTCGGCAAGGCCGAGCCGGGGGACAAGACCATGGTGGACGCCCTCTTGCCGTTCCAGGACGCGTTCCTCACCGCGTTCGACGCCGGCACACCAGTGGCCGGTTCCCTCGCGGCGGCGGCGGCCGCCGCCACAGCCGCCGCAGAGCGGACCGCCGGGCTGCGTCCGCTCAAAGGCCGGGCCCGCCCGCTCGCCGAGAAGAGCCTCGGCCACCCCGACCCCGGAGCGGTGTCCTTCGCCCTCATCGCGACCCGGATATCCACCCACACCGACACCACAGACACAGGATCCCGGCCCGGCACCCCCGAGCCGGCGGAACAAGGAGCACAAGCATGAGCACAGCAACAGGCTGGCGGGTGGTCATCGGCAACGATGAGGCCGGCGTCGAATACAAGAACGCGCTGAAGGCGCTCCTGGAAGCCGACCCCCGCGTGGCGTCCGTGCAGGACGTGGGAGTCGGCGCCAACGACTCCACCGCCTATCCGCACGTCGCCGTCGACGCGGCCCGCAAGATCGCCGACGGCGACGCCGACCGGGCACTGCTGATCTGCGGCACCGGCCTGGGCGTGGCGATCGCGGCCAACAAGGTCCCCGGCATCCGCGCCGTCACGGCCCACGACAGCTACTCGGTGGAGCGGTCCGTCCTGAGCAACAACGCCCAGGTGCTCACGCTGGGGCAGCGCGTTATCGGGCTGGAACTGGCCAAGAAGCTCGTGGGCGAATGGCTGAGCCACCGCTTCGACGAAAACTCCTCCTCCGCCGCGAAGGTGGACGCCATCTGCTCGTACGAACCCGAATACACGAAAGCAGTCTGAACATGACCGAATCAACAGCAACCGCAGCCGCCATCAACGCCGCCCGCAAGATCGCCGTCGTCGGCTCCGGCTACATGGGTGGCGGGATCGCACAGGTCCTGGCACTCGGTGGCGCCCGGGTGGCGCTCGCGGATGTGTCAGCGGAAGTGGCCCAGAAGAATTACGAGCGGCTCCTGGCCGAATCCGACGAATTCGTTGCCGCCGGGCTCTTCCCGGAAGGCGCCACCGCAATCCTGAAGGAAAACCTCTGGCCCGCCAAGGACATCGAGGAGGCCGTGGCGGACGCCGACTTCATCGAAGAAGCCGTCCCCGAGGTCATCGAGATCAAGCACCAGACCCTCGCCCGCATCAGCGCGGCCGCCCGCCCGGACGCCATCATCGGGTCCAACACGTCCACGATCTCCATCGCGGACCTGTCCGGGCCGGTCACCAACCCGGAACGCTTCCTGGGCGTGCACTTCTCCAACCCGTCCCCGTTCATCCCGGGCGTGGAAATCATCCCCCATGCCGGCACTTCGGCCGCGACGGTCGGCACCGTCCGCGACCTCGTGCACGCGGCCAACAAGCAGACCGCCGTCGTCAAGGACGTCACCGGCTTCGTGCTCAACCGGCTCCAGTACGCGCTGTTCCACGAGGCCGCCCAGCTGGTGGAACAGGAGATCGCGACCGCGGAGGACGTCGACACCCTGGTCCGCACCACCTTCGGCTTCCGGCTGCCGTTCTTCGGGCCCTTCGCCATCGCCGACATGGCCGGGCTGGACGTCTACAACTTCTGCTACAAGTCCCTCCAGACCGATTTCCCGGAACGGTTCGCGACGCCGAAGATCCTCACCGACCTGGTGGAGGCCGGAAAGCTGGGCACCAAGACCGGAGCCGGCTTCCTGAACGTCCCGGCGGAGCGCACGCCGGAACTGATCGCCTACCGGAACAAGGCGTACGTGGCCATGCAGAAGCTCATCGACGAGCTCGGCCCCGCCCCCATCAGCTGATTCCGCATCTTCCTCTTTCACTTCAGGAGCCTTCCCATGAGCACTTTCCCGACAGAACGCACCGCCATCATCACCGGCGCCGTGTCCGAGCGCGGCATCGGCCGCGCCACCGCCAGCTACCTGGCCGCACAGGGCTGGAACATCGGCATCATCGACCTCGATGACGCACTCTGCAAGGCGGCGGCCAAGGAACTGGCAGCCGAGCACGGCGTCAAGGCCTTCGGCGCCGGCGCCAACGTTTCCGACGAAGGCTCGGTCCGCGCGGCAATCGACGCCATCGAGGCGGAACTGCCGCAGATCGTTGCCCTCGCCAACGTGGCCGGCGTCAGCTCTCCGGTGCCCTACCTGGAACTCGACGCCGCCGAATGGGACCGGGTGCTGAACATCAACCTCAACGGCGTCCACTACGCCACCCGCCGCGTCGCGGAATCCATGGTGAAGAACAGGATCGGGCGCATCGTGAACATCTCCTCTGTCTCAGCGCAGCGTGGCGGCGGCACCTTCTCCAAGACGCCGTACTCCGTGGCGAAAGCCGGCGTGATCGGCCTGACCCGGGCCACGGCCCGTGAACTGGGCGAATACGACATCACGGTCAACGCCATCTCACCCGGGCCCATCGACACCGACATCATGGGCGGCACCCTCAGCGAGGAACGCAAGGACGAACTCACCAAAGACCTCGTGGTCAACCGGGTCGGTTCCACCCGGGACATCGCAGCAGCCATCGCCTTCCTCATCAGCGAGGACGCCGGCTACATCTCCGGCCAGACGCTGAATGTGGATGGCGGACTCTACATGCACTAAGGAAGAAGCCTCGTGGCACAACACAGCCAAGCCCCCGCGTCCGGATTCGCAACCTGGAGCAAGGGACGGAAGATCTACCTCGCCGTCGGGATCCTCGCCTGCGTGGCCGGCGTCCTGATGATGGTTTTTTCGCGCTAGTTTTCTCCGACCGGAGCCGGCCTGGCTTGTTTTGGACTGGCCTCATCCGGCCACTTTCATGCAACTGATTTACCCCCTGAGTTACACCACTGATTGCTCGACGAGGAGTTTTTTGATGACCGTAACAACAACGTCCACCCGTGACCTACTGGAGACACCGGTCCTAAAATCGGCCATCTCCAAGGCCTCCCGCCGGCTGATGCCCATGCTGGTGATCCTGTATGTGGTCGCCTTCCTGGACCGCACCAACGTGGGCTTCGCCGAAGCCGCCCTGGGCGTGGACAAGGGCATCACCGCCGGCGCCTACGCGCTGGGCGCCGGGATCTTCTTCATCGGGTACGCCCTGTTCGAAATCCCGAGCAACCTGCTCCTGACCAAGTTCGGGGCCAAGGTGTGGCTGGCCCGCATCGCCATCACGTGGGGCATCGTCTCGGCCTGCTTCGCGTTCGTCCAGGGTGAGACATCCTTCATCATCCTGCGGTTCCTGCTGGGTGTCACCGAGGCCGGGCTGTTCCCCGGCGTCATCATGTTCCTGGCCGCGTGGTTCCCCAACAAGGTCCGCGTCAAGATGTTCGCCATCTTCTACCTGGCCCAGCCGTTCTCCCAGATGCTGGGTGCCCCGCTGTCCGGCTGGCTGATCAACATCGGCGACCAGGTCCCCGGCGTCCAGGGCTGGCAGGTCATGTTCTTCGTCGAAGGCATGCTGGCGGTCATCGCCGGCATCGCCGCGTACTTCTTCCTGATCAACAGCCCGCAGGACGCCAAGTTCCTGGACAAGGACGAGAAGAACGCGCTCCTGGAGGTCATGGCGCTGGAGGACACCGTCAAGGAAGAGTCCGGGCCGCGCGGCGTCCTGGCGGCCATGAAGAACGGCAAGGTCTGGTACTTCACCGTCATCTACTTCTGCCTGCAGATCGCCGTCTACGGCGTCACCTTCTACCTGCCGCAGCAGGTCGCCCAGCTGACCGGCCAGAAGGTGGGCATCGCCGTCGGCCTGATGGCAGCCATCCCGTGGTTCTTCGGCATCTTCGCCTGCTACTTCATCGGCAAGGCAGCGAACACCGTGATCCGCCGCCGGGTCTGGGGCACCGGGCTGTTCATCTCCACCGGACTCTGCATCTTCGGCTCCGCGTGGGCCGGCGCCAACCACATTCCGGCGCTCGGCATCATCTTCATCACCCTCGCCGTGTGCTCGTTCCTCTCCATCGGCCCCATCGCGTGGTCCTACCCGACGGCGTTCCTCACCGGAACCGCCGCGGCCGCAGGGATCGGCCTGATCAACTCGCTCGGAAACCTCGGCGGCTTCGTCGCGCCGATCCTGCGCACCTCGGTCAACCAGATGACCGCCTCGGACACCGGGACCATGGGCGTCTATGCCCTCGGCGTGCTCCCGTTCCTGGCAGCGGCCATGATGTTCGCGACCCGCCGCTTCAAGAACAAGGCCGACGAGCTGCTGGAGCAGTAAAGGCCCCCGGCCTCACTTCCAGCGCGACGTCCAGCGCCCATCCACTGGATCCAGCAGAAAGCACCAACACATGCAGCAGATTCCCGGCAGCCAGACCTCCAGCACCCGCATCATGGTTGGGGTCAGCACCAAGATGTACCTCGGCTACCGGGACAGCCTGGACTGGCTCGAGCGGCTGCAGAACGAAGTGGACACCCGCCCGGCCCTCGCGGCCGGGCGGGTTGTCCCGTTTGTCATCCCGTCCTTCCCCGTCCTGCCCGCGGCGGCCCGGCTCCTGGCGGGTTCGCCGCTGCTCCTCGGCGCGCAGAACTGCGGCTGGGCGGACGGGCCCTGGACCGGGGAAGTAGCCCCGTCCATGCTGGCGGAACTCGGCGTCCGGCTCGTGGAGATCGGCCATGCCGAACGCCGGCGGCACTTCGGCGAGGACGACGCCATGGTGGCCCTCAAGGTCAGGGCCGCGGACGACGCCGGGCTCACCCCGCTGCTGTGCGTGGGGGAGCGCGACGGCGGGCAGCCGGCGGCCGCGGCGGACTTTGTGTTTCGCCAGATCGAGTCGGCCGTCGACGGCGACTGGGACCTCGCCGGCCGCCTGGTGGTGGCCTACGAACCGGTTTGGGCCATCGGCGCGGCCGAGCCGGCCGCCGCCGCGTACGTGTCCGACGTCGTCAGCCGGCTCCGGGACCAGCTCACCGCCGCCGGCGTGCCGGGGTTGCCGCTCATTTACGGCGGATCGGCGAAGCCCGGACTGCTGCCCACGCTTGAGGGTCTCTCGGGCCTGTTCCTCGGCCGGTTTGCACACGACCCCGTGAATTTCGGCGCCGTGCTGGATGAGGCACTCCTGCTGGCCGAGGGCTTCACTGCACCGGAACCAACCCCCGTGGGACATGTCCAGCCTTGACCGCGTGCGACGGGCATGATGCCTAGATGTCCCTTGGTCGAGGGCAAGAATGAGCATGTCCCGTGGGGTGGCTGGCGAGGAATGGACATGTTCCGTTGGGTGGGTGGCGAA
Source organism: Arthrobacter sp. 10T425 (assembly GCF_056393985.1). Lineage (NCBI taxonomy): Bacteria > Bacillati > Actinomycetota > Actinomycetes > Micrococcales > Micrococcaceae > Arthrobacter > Arthrobacter sp. 10T425. Next base: position 214,044 of record NZ_JBFTGZ010000006.1, read on the forward strand.
GAGTGGACATGTCCGGCCTTGGCCGCGTGCGACGGGCATGATGTCTAGATGTCCCTTGGTCGAGGGCAAGAATGAGCATGTCCCATGCTGTGGCCATCGAAGAATGGGCATGTTCCGTTGGGTGGGCAGCGAAGAGTGGACATGTCCGGCCTTGGCCGCGTGCGACGGGCATGATGCCTAGATGTCCCTTGGTCGGCGGGCAAGAATGGGCATGTCCCAGGCTGAGGCCACCGAAGAATGGGCATGTCCCTCGTCGGAGGGTGCGGGCCACCGAAGAATGAGCATGTCCCTCGTCGGAGGGTGCGGCAAAGACAGCTAGGCGCGGACTGACCTCTGGCACAGGCCGATGAAGCCGCCCAGCTGCTCCAGACCCTCGGGGTGGGCGGGGAGGTAGTTGGTCAGTTCGGGCGCGCGGACGATCACGGCACGCCATTGGCCGCGGGACACCGCCACATTGATCCGGTTCCGCGAGAGCAGGAACTCCATACCCCGCGGAGCCTCGGCCACCGCAGAACATGCCATGGACACAATCACGACCGCGGCCTCCTGTCCCTGGAACTTATCCACGGTCCCCACCCGCACGCCGGAGAGATTCGCGGCGTCCAGCGCATCGCGGATGACGTTGACCTGTGCGTTGTAGGCAGCCACCACCAGGATGTCGGCCGCCTCCAATGGCCGGGCTCCGTCTGCGGTGTGCCAGGAAAGGCCCAAATGGCGGCGCACCTGCCCGACGACCTCGGCAGCCTCCTCGGCCGACGACGTCGTGTTCCCGCTCTGCGGCACCATCACCGTCTCAATCCCCGCGGGCACACCCTCCAGACGGCGCAGATCCGCGGGCGGGGCGGAACGTAACCGGCCTTCGTAGGACAACTCCGAGACGGCCAGGCACAGCTCTGAGTTCATCCGCCACGAGTCGGCCAAGAAGTAGCCAAGCTCGGGCGGCAACGTGGCGTGGCCTGCGGAAATCCAGCCCAGGGCAGAGTCGTCGACCGGCTCGGGGTGCCTGCCCTGGCTGACCTGCGGCAGCTGCTGCGGGTCGCCGAGCAAGAGCAGCCGGCTGCTGGCCTGGGCCACGGCAAGGGTGTTGGCCAGCGAGAACTGGCCGGCCTCGTCAATCACCAGGAGGTCCAGGGAGCCGGCCGGGACGGTGGCGCCGGTCATGGTCCACGCCGTGCCACCGACGAGGGCGCCTCCAGGCGCACCCAACAGCTCCGCAACGTCCTTGCCGGTGCGCCGGGCCCACGGCAGGGCGTCGTTGTGCTTCACGTCTTTTGCCACCAGCGCCGGGTCGACCCCGGCCTTCGTGACGGCGGTCTTCAGCAGGTTCTCCACCACCGCATGCGACTGGCCGACGACGCCGACTTTCCAGCCGCGGGCCACGAGCCGGGCGATGACGTGGGACCCCACATGGGTCTTGCCCGTTCCGGGCGGACCCTGCACCGCCAGGTAGGAGTGGTCAAGGGCCAGCACGGCCGCCGTGATGGCTTCAATGAAGCGGTCCGGTCCGGCACCAGGCTGCGGCAGTGAAGCTCCGGCGGCCAGCCTCGGCGGCTGACGCCGGACGAGGTCAAGCGCAGGATGGCGGGGGAGGGAACCGGACCCCAGGCCGGCGACCACCGTGTCAGCGAGGGCTGCCAGTGCTTGCTCGAGGCTTTTGGTCGCGAGGGGCTGGTCTTCCGTCAGCGCAATGGGGAGGTCATTGTAGGGCGGTATCTTCCGGTGCAGCCGGTCCCGGATGATGACGGTGTCCTTGCCGTCCTCATGCCCCAGCTCCAGGACCTCCGTGCCGAACCATCCGCTCCGCCCGGTTCCGTTCTTGCCGGTACCCTCCAGCCCGACGGGAAGAGGCAGCTCGTACATGCGGAACCATTTGCTGCCCTCGCGGAGGTCCGACCCGGGACTCACGGAGCCGGACAGCTTGACCCGCCGCTCCGGAAGTTTGGTCCCCGCCTGTTGCCAGTCGTCGAGGAGTTCCGCGGATTCGACGAGGAAAACGTTCCGGTCCCGTTCGTGCGTGTCCGGACCGTGCTCACACCGGTCGAAGTGCGCCCACCAAAACGACTTGCGCTCCCGGCGGTGATAGCTCACGGCCGCGGCCAGCATGGCGACGGCCTTACGGTCGTCCTCGGACAAGCCGCCGCCCGGCTCAGCAAATTCCATCAGTGCCAGCTCAGCCGGGGCAAGCGCGGCATCGGCTCGTGCCGAGCCGTCGTCGTCGGGGCCGTCCTCTAAGCCCGCCTCCGCGCCGGACGCCGCGCCCGCCTCCGCGCCGGACGCCGCGCCCGCCTCCGCGCCGTGCGGCTCCAGCCGGCGTTCCTTGGCCAGCCCGAGCAGCCAGTTCCGGAGCTCCAGCGTGGAGAGGCAGTCGTATTCGTTGTAGTCGGAGATCCCGGCGAGGATTGTGGCCGCTTCGTCGGGCCGCTCATTGTCCCTCGCGTCGCAGAACCGTGCATAGGCAATCACGGAGGCGCCGGCATCCTTCACTTCGCCAGTTCGAAGGTTCGCCCCCATGTAGAGCGGCTCGAGCTTCTTGATGCTGTAAGAGTTCTCGGAGATCCTGATGCTGTTCCGGACCGTTTGGTACAGGTCCACCAGCAGGCCTTCGCGGAGCCACTCGTCCACGATGTCCTCCCCGGCAACGTGCATCACCGAGAGTTTCCGAAGCGCCGTTTTTTCATACGGTGCGTAGTGGTAGACGTGCATGTCCGGGTGGTCCCGCCGGCGTTTCTCGACATAGTCAAGGAAATCGAGGAACGCCTGCTTCTCCGCCTCCCGGCTGTGGGCCCAGAATGGCCGGAAAATCCCCGGACTGCCGGGCTCGGTGGGCGCCTCAATCACGCCGAACAGGTACTCGAGCCCCCACACTCCCGTGGCGCGGTCCTGCCACAGCGGATCGCCTTCGAAGTCGAAGAAAATATCGCCCCGGCTCGGTGGGGGCAGCTCGGCCAAGGTGTTCCCGGGCAGGACGCCGTAGCGGATGGTGTGCTCTTCGCCGTCCTTGCGGTAGCAGACTTCGCCGTCGGCAGGGCCAACGCCGCTCTGCATCCGCGCCTGTTCCTGCAGGCGCAGGAGCGTAGGTGTGGGCTTGGTGAGGGTCGCTTGCGCCAGGTCAGTGACTGAACTAATCCCACGTTCGTGGAGGTTCTTGCGCTGCACGGAGTTCATCCGGGCCACGAGGAGGAGATCGTCGGTGGCTTTGACTTGCTCCTGGCAGTAATCGCAGCGGCCACAGGCGGTGAGCCCGGGCGCGCCCCAGCCCACTGTTCCCGGCTGTGCGATGTGCGCGGCGGTCAGCGCGAGGAAACGCTCGCGGCGCTCGCGGAAAACCGGCAGGATCTCGGAGAGTTTGTGGTGGCTTCGCACGTAGTCGAATCCGCCACCGGGCAGCTGCACCGTCGAGCCAAGGACGAGTGTCACCGCCGGGTCCACCGGGATCCCGGCCTTCAGCAGCTGGTCGCCGTAGGCGGCCAGCTGGAGCAGAGCCGTCACCTTTGCGTGGCGGGCGAGCTTGGTGTCGAACACGGCGTAGCTGCCGTCGGACTGCCGCACGAGGAAGTCGGAGCGACCGTGGAACTGGCCGTCGAAGAAGGCGGCCTGGAAGACGACGTCGGCTCCCTCGCGCAGCGCCCCAATGGACTCGGCGTGCTTGGCCGCCAGCGTGGCACGGTCCATGGCCTCGGCCGGGACGACGTCGTACACGCCGTGCCCGGTGGCCGGATCCCAGTCGCCAAACTCCGCCACGAAACCGCCGAGGACCTTGCGCTCGTGGAGGTCACCCAACACCGCTGCATGCTTGAGCATCTCGTCGTCTTCGAACGTAGCCCTGGGGGACCGGCCCAGCTTCTCGTCGAGTTTGCGCAGCAGCTGATACTCGCAACTCGCTGCCACCACGAGGTCGCTCGCGGAGTAGACCAGATCCGGTGATGAGCCCGGTACCTCAGGTTCAAGAAAAAACACTGTGCCCCCGTTGGTGGTGCCCCGTTGTTGGTGCCTCCGCTATTCAAGCTATCAAAGCCCTCTGACAGTCAAACACGGGACAGGTACCAGGCAATGCCCTCTGGTTCCTGTCGCAGGACCGGCGTAGGGTCTGAGGACTATGACCGAACAGCAACCGTATGAGCTGGTCCAGCGCTACGCGCACTTCGAGCTGCGCCGCTATCCCGCGTACGCCGTAGCGGAAATAGAGGTCAAAGCGACCTTCGACCGCGCCGGGAATGCCGCTTTCCGGCACCTGTTCAACTACATCAGCGGCAGCAACACGGCGCAACGGAAGCTGGCGATGACGGCCCCGGTGATCCAGGGGCCCGGGCCGTCGCAAAAGCTGGCGATGACCGCGCCGGTATTGCAAAGCGGCCCGCTGCCGGGAAGCGCAGAGCCCGCTGATTTCATCGTGGCCTTTGTGCTCCCCGCTGGGGTGACGGCGGAGACGGCGCCGGTCCCGGCGAACCCAGACGTTAGAGTCCGGGCCCAGCCAGGTTCCCTGGCAGCCGCCCTTCGGTTCTCCGGCAGCGGGTCGGAGGCGGCCTTTGTACGGCGAAACGATGGCCTCCAGGAGGCACTGAAGCTAGCCGGGCTGAAGCCTGTGGGGCCGCCACGATTCGCCCGTTTTGATCCGCCGTTCAAGCCGTGGTTCCTGCGCCGCAACGAGGTTGTTCAGGACGTGCAGGAGCCCTTTACTCCTCCGGGCGAGCCCGGCCGCTGACCGGGGTAAGGCAAAATGGTTTGGTGACCCAACACCCGCAGCGCCCCGCCTCACCCGCCTCGCCCGCCTCCGGCCCGTCCGCGAAGACCGGCTCACCACAGACCGGCACGCCGCACACCCAGGAGTCCGGCATCGCCGCCCAGATCGCCGGCGAGCTCGGCGTTCTGCCGTGGCAGGTCAAGGCCGCCGTAGATCTGCTCGACGCCGGGTCCACAGTGCCCTTCATCGCCCGCTACCGGAAGGAAGCGACCGGCACCCTGGACGATACCCAGCTCCGCGAGCTGGAGGAGCGGCTGCGCTACCTGCGCGAGCTTGAGGACCGCCGCCGGAGTATCCTCGAGGCGATTGCCGCCCAGGGCGCGCTGACCCCGGAACTGCAGGCCGCCGTCGTCGGCGCCGACACGAAATCGCGGCTGGAGGACATCTACCTCCCGTTCAAAACCAAGCGGCGCACCAAGGCGCAGATCGCCCGCGAAGCCGGACTGGAGCCGCTCGCCGACGCCCTGCTCAAGCGCCCCGAACTGGACCCGGAGAGCGAGGCGGCCAATTACCTCAACGCCGAACACTCGATCGGGGACCCGGCCGCGGCGCTCGCCGGTGCCCGCTCCATCCTGGTGGAGCGCGTAGCGCAGGACGCCGACCTGGCCGCCACGCTCCGGGAACGGCTGTGGACCCAGGGCCGGATGGTGTCCCGGGTGAAGAAAGGCAAGGAAGCCGAAGGCCAGAAATTCAAGGACTACTTCGAGTTCTCCCAGCAGCCGGCCGGAATGCCCTCGCACCGTGTCCTGGCGCTGCTGCGCGGAGAAAAGGACGGCGCGCTGGAGCTGGACCTCGCCGAGGCTGATCCGAACGACGACGCCGCCCTCACTGCCGCGCGCGGCCGGTACGAGGCGGCCGTGGCCAGGTTCCTCGGGGTTGCCGACCGCGGCCGGCCCGCCGATGCCTGGCTGCTGCAGACCGCCCAGCTGGCCTGGCGCTCGCGCGTCCTGGCGCGGCTGACGGCAGACCTCCGCAGCCGGATGTTCGCCGCCGCCGAGGACGAGGCCGTGCGTGTGTTCGCCGCGAACCTGCGCGATGTGCTGCTCGCCGCGCCGGCCGGGAACCGCGCCACCCTGGGCCTGGACCCGGGACTGCGCACCGGCGTCAAGGTCGCCGTGGTGGACGGCACCGGCAAGGTGGTCGCGACCGACACCGTCTACCCGCACGCCCCGGCCCGGAAATGGGACGAGGCGCTGCGGACCCTCGTGGGCCTCGCCACGAAGCACGGGGTCGAACTCGTCGCGATCGGCAACGGCACCGCGTCGAGGGAGACGGACAAGCTCGCCGCCGAACTGCTCAAGCAGCTCTCCTCCGGACCGGAAAACAAGCCGCAGAAAATTGTGGTGTCCGAGGCCGGGGCGTCGGTGTATTCGGCGTCGGCGCTCGCCGCGGCGGAGCTGCCCGGCATGGATGTGTCCCTGCGCGGCGCCGTCTCGATCGCCCGGCGGCTGCAGGACCCGCTCGCGGAGCTGGTGAAGATTGAGCCGAAGTCGATTGGCGTCGGGCAGTACCAGCACGACGTCACGGCCGCGAAGCTGGACCGCAGCCTGGACGCGGTGGTCGAGGACTGCGTGAACGCGGTGGGCGTGGACGTCAACACCGCCTCGCCCGCACTGTTGAGCCGGGTGGCCGGGGTCGGGCCGCTGCTGAGCGAGAACATTGTGGCGTACCGGAACGAGCACGGGCCCTTCGCCAAGCGCAGCGAGCTGAAGAAGGTCCCGCGGCTGGGCGCCAAGGCGTTTGAGCAGTGCGCCGGCTTCCTGCGGATCACCGGGGGAGCGGAGCCGTTGGACGCCTCCAGCGTGCACCCGGAGGCCTACCCCGTGGCCCGGAAAATCAAGGCGGCCGCCGGTAAAGCGCCCGCTGCGGGAAGCTTTGCGGAGCTGAATCCGCAGGACTTCGTGGACGGCTCCTTCGGCCTGCCCACCGTGCAGGACATCATCGCCGAGCTCGAGAAGCCCGGCCGTGACCCGCGTCCTGCCTTCGCGGCGGCAGCGTTTTCTGAAGGCATCGAGAAGATCTCGGACCTCAGGCCCGGCATGGTGCTGGAGGGAACGGTGACCAACGTGGCCGCGTTCGGCGCGTTCGTCGACGTCGGGGTGCACCAGGACGGGCTTGTGCACGTCTCGGCCCTGGCCAACCGCTTTGTCTCCGATCCCCGTGAAGTGGTGAAGTCCGGGCAGATGGTCCGGGTCAAGGTGCTGGAGGCGGATCCGGAGCGGAAGCGCATCTCGCTCACCCTCAGGCTCGACGACGAACCGGCCTCCGGCGGTCGTGCGGCGGGCGGCCGCAGTGCCGGAGATCGCCCGGCCGGCGGTCGTGCGGACTCGCGGCCGGAACGTCCGCGGCAGCCGGCGGCGCAGGCGCAGTCGACCCAGTCGTCGACCCAGCCGTCGAATCAACCGTCCGGAAGGCAGCCGTCCGGGAAACCGGCAGCCGACCGGCGGACGCCGGGCAGGCAACCGCAGAAGCCGGCCCCCACGCCGTCGCCGGTCAACACCGCGATGGCCGAGGCACTCCGGAAGGCCGGCCTGGGCAAGTAGCGCCCGGTGCGGCTGCCGCACCACCGTTCGTCGCGGATTCCCTACCGCTTGGCGCATAACTAGTACGTTTGCTGACGATCTGCACCATGATTGCCGGAGGCAACGGCCCTCTACCGGAAGCTCGGTCAGAGGACCTGGCAGAGGGCCGTTTCCGCAATGTGCTGGACACCGATGTCCGTTGACGAGCAGGGGGAGTACTTATGGGTTGGCTGGACCGCGAACGAACCATCGCCCCGCCGGGATTTAACCGGTGGCTCGTACCCCCGGCAGCCCTCGCGGTGCACCTGTGCATCGGCCAGGCCTACGCGACGAGCGTCTACAAGACCGCGCTGGTGAAGCACTTCGGCGCGAGCCTGACCGAGATCGGCGTGATCTTCTCCGTTGCGATCGTGATGCTGGGCCTCTCGGCCGCCATCATGGGCACCTGGGTGGACAAGAACGGGCCCCGCAAGGCGATGTTCACCTCAGCCGCGTTCTGGGCGAGCGGCTTCCTGATCGGCTCCCTGGGCATCTTCAGCCACCAGCTCTGGCTCGTCTACCTCGGCTACGGCGTCGTCGGCGGCATCGGACTGGGGATCGGTTACATCTCCCCGGTCTCCACCCTGATCAAATGGTTCCCGGACCGGCCCGGACTGGCCACGGGCATGGCGATCATGGGGTTCGGAGGCGGCGCCCTGATCGCCAGCCCGGTCTCCACGGCCCTGCTGAAAATGTACGATCCCAACTCCGGGGCCAAGGGCTGGGTGGCCAGTGGTGAGTCGGTGGGCAAGCTCTTCCTGACCCTCGCCGTCGTCTATCTGGCCTACATGATGTTCGGCGCGTTCACCATCAGAGTTCCGGCCGAGGGCTGGAAACCGGCAGGTTTCGACCCCGCAAAGGTCAAGGCCGCCTCGCTGGTCACCACGGACAACGTCTCCGCCCGGAACGCGGTCAAGACCAGGCAGTTCTGGCTCGTCTGGATCGCCCTGTTCTGCAATGTCACGGCAGGGATCGGCATCCTTGAGCAGGCCGCTCCGATGATCCAGGACTTCTTCCGCCAGCCCGACGGCACGTCCCTGGCCAGCGCCGCAGTGGCCGCCGGCTTCGTGGGGCTGCTCTCGATCGGCAACATGTCCGGCCGCTTTGCCTTGTCCGCCACCTCCGATGTCACAGGCCGCAAGCGCATCTACATGGTCTACCTCGGCGTCGGCGCCGTGCTCTACACCGTGCTGGCGCTGGCCGGCTCTACGTCCACCGTCCTCTACGTGGCCCTCGCGTTCGTCATCATCTCCTTCTACGGCGGCGGGTTCGCGACGGCCCCCGCCTACCTGCGCGACCTCTTCGGCACGTTCCAGGTCGGAGCCATCCACGGCCGGCTCCTGACGGCCTGGTCCGCGGCGGGCATCGCCGGGCCGCTGATCGTCAACGCTTTCCTGGACGCGCAGGGCAAGCCCGGCGCGCTCAACGCCGCGTCCTACCAGCCCGCCTTGCTGACCATGGTGGGGCTGCTGGTGATCGGTTTCGTGGCGAACCTCTTGGTCACGCCGGTGGACGCACGATTCCACGAACCACGTCCTGGCCGCGTCCGGGCCGAAGAACCTGCCTTGGAGGGCTGAAATGAGTACTGCACAGAGTTCGGTCACACCGTCCACCGGGAGGTTGGTCATCGCTTGGGGGCTTGTCGGCGTGCCGCTCGCGTATGGCGTCTATGAGACCCTCACCCGCGTGGCGGCCCTGTTTGGCTGACACCGTGGTGGCAGAAGTCTTCGGTGGTAGTTCGCGCGCGGTGAGTGTGCCGTTCACACGCCCGGAGGCGTTCACCACCCGCCCCACGCTGCAGGGCACGTTCGGGATGAGCGCGTCCACGCATTGGCTTGCGACGGCGGCGGCCCAGTCCGTGTTGGAGCGCGGCGGGAACGCCTTCGACGCCGCGGTGGCGGGAGCGTTCGTGCTCCACGTGGTGGAACCGCACCTCAACGGGCCCGGCGGAGACATGACCGGGATCTTCGTCACCGCGGACCGGCCGGAGCAGCCCATAGTCCTGATGGGGCAGGGCCCTGCGCCGGCCGGGGCCACCGTGCAGCACTACGTGGCCGAAGGCCTGGACCTCGTTCCGGGATCGGGTGCCCTGGCCGCCGCGGTGCCTGCCGCCGTCGACGCCTGGCTCCTGCTGCTGCGTGACCACGGGACGTGGGAGCTGGACGCGGTCCTGGACTTCGCGATCGGCTACGCGCGGGACGGGCACCCGATGCTCGGCCGGGTCGGAACCACCATCGCGGCCGTGTCCGCGCTGTTCGAGGCGCACTGGCCCACGTCCGCTGAGCTGTGGATGCCGGGCGGCCGAATCCCGGTTGAGGGCGAGCTGGTGTGGAACCCGGCCTATGCCCGCACCCTGGAACGGCTCGTGCAGGCCGGAGTTAGGGAATCCACCCGCGAGGCGGGAATTGATGCGGCCCGCCGCGAGTGGCGGGAGGGGTTCGTGGCCCGCGCCATCGTGGAGTCGGTTCAGTCCCCGCACCGGCATTCCTCGGGCACGGATCACCGCGGAGTGCTCGCCCTGGACGATCTCGCGGGATTCGAGGCCGGGTATGAGGCGGCCGCCACCGTGGAGTTCCGGGGCCACACGATCGCCAAGACCGGGCCGTGGGGCCAGGGGCCGGCGCTGCTGCAGACCCTGGCCATTCTGTCCGGCTTCGAGGACCGGTTCCTTGATCCGTCCACCGAGCTCGGGGCGCACACCGTACTGGAAGCGCAGAAGCTCGCGCTCGCGGACCGGGAAGCGTACTACGGCGACACGGACGTGCCGCTCGATTACCTCTTGTCGGAGGACTACTGTGCCGGCCGCCGGGCGTTGATCACGGAACGGGCCTCCCACGACTTCCGGCCTGGCACCGTGCCCGGGCTGGCGCCGTACAGGCCGCCACTGCGCACCAATTACACGCTGCCGGCGCTCGCGGGCCATGCCTCCGCGGCCGGACTCGGCTTCGGCGAGCCCACCGTGACACCCGCGGGGGAGACCCGCGGCGATACCTGCCATATCGACGTCGTGGACCGCTGGGGCAACATGGTCTCCGCCACGCCGTCCGGCGGCTGGCTGCAGTCCTCCCCGGCGATCCCGGAGCTGGGCTTCTGTCTGGGCACCCGGCTGCAGATGACCTGGCTGGAGCCCGGCACGCCGTCCACTCTGACGCCCGGCAAACGCCCGCGCACCACCTTGACGCCAACGCTCGTGCTGCGGGACGGCCACGCCGTGACCGCGCTGGGGTCGCCCGGCGGCGACCAGCAGGACCAGTGGCAGCTGCCGTACCTGCTGCGGACCATCGTGGGCGGGTATTCGCCGCAGCAGGCCATCGACGCACCGACGTTCCATACGACGTCGGTGCCCGGGTCCTTCTGGCCGCGCACCTGGGAGCCCGGCGGCGCCGTCGTCGAGGACCGGCTCGGTGAGGACGTCATCGCGGGGCTGGAACGCCGCGGGCATGTGGTCAGCCGGGCTGGTGACTGGGCGCTGGGGCGGTTGTCCGCCGTCGTGCGGGATCCTGAGACCGGGATCCTGCAGGCTGCCGCGAATCCGCGCGGTGCGCAAGGGTACGCCGCGGGCCGGTAGCGGTTGGCGGTGCGTAGCGGTGGAGCTGAGGAATGCTCGCTTCCTAGCCGGAAGCCTTGAGCCGGTCCATGAAGCGGAGCGACTCGGCAACTATCTGCTGCTGCGCCTCGTTGCGGCTGATGCCCGGCTCGCCGTCCCCGGGCTGCCCACCGTAGTCACCGAAGAACGCGTGCACGCCGCCCACAACCGTTGCGTAGGTGGTGGTTGGCGGGAGCAGGGACCTTGACGCCGCGATCTTGTCCGGCGTGCTCAGGCCATCGTTTGCGCCGGAGATGGAGAGCACCGAGAGGCCCTGCGCGTCCGCCATGTTCTCTGCGGGGTACGAAGCAAAGAGCAGCAGCCCGGAGACGTCGTGATTCGCCGCCGCGAAGGATGATGCGCTCACGCCGCCCAACGAATGACCACCGACGGCCCAGGAAGTGATTTCGGGATGCCGGTCCATGGCTGCACGGGCCTGGTTGGTGTCCAGCAGGGAGACGCCGAGGGGTGGTTTCAGGATGACGACTAGATGACCCGCGTCCGCGAGCGGCTGCAGCAGCTCCTGATAGGCGTGCGCGTCGACCCTGGCGCCCGGGTAGAAGACGAGACCCGTGGTGGCTTCGCCCGCCGGGGCAAGGGTGATTGAAGTTGCGTCTTCTGCAGCCTTTGGCCCGGCTGGCGCGGTCGCGGTGGGTCCATTGGCCGGGACCGTATTCTCCCGGTCGGGTTGGTGGGGGAACGGGCTAAGCCACATCAGCGCCGCCACGAAACCGAGGACCGTGAGCCTGCCTGCGATCCCGCGGACCAACTGCCAGGTGGAAATGTCACCGCTACGCTGCTGTTTGCCGCCGAACCACCAGCGTCTGACCAGAATCAGCGCCCAAAGTATCCCCAGTGCGACGGCGGCCACCAGGAGAGTTGGCAGGGCGGGGTGGCCGCCGAGGACGGCCGGGTTGCTGAGCAGCATCCAGAGCGGGACCACTATCAGGGCGGCCGCCGCGAGAGCGCCGCTCCCGTTCAGGATCGAGGACTTCCAGGAAGTGGGGTTGGGCCCTGTGGGGCCGGGGCCGGGGGTTTCGGTGGGGTTCGCAGGACGAAAAGGCTGGCCTTCCTTCACGGTTTGATGATAACCCCCGGCAACGGAACCCAAACGGGTCCGGCGCGACAAAACCCCGTCACCGGCTCGATCAGCGGCCGCTGCGCCCCGCCCACAGCCCATGCAGCAGCGGAAGCACCGACGCGATCATCAGGACATTGCCGAGCACCATGTCATCCGCGCGGACCACGGAGCCGGAAACCAGCAGGGCGCCGAAGATCAGCGCCGATGCCGATCGCTGCGCCGTGCGGTCAAGCCGTCCCAGCTGCCGCTCAAGGCGCGGATTTGCTACCGACAGTGAACCGTCCTCGAGCCGGGTTAGCAGCCCATCCAGACGTTTCGGCAGACCCAGCGCCATCCCGGCGGCATCGAGCGCCTGCTGGGCAACGTCCTGCACGATGTTGCCGCGCTCATCGCGCAGCAGCTGCGCCGCATAGGGTTCGACCGAGTCCCACAGATTGAACCGGGCGTCCAGCGAGCTGCACACACCCGACGTCAGTGACATCGCCCGGATAATGAGCAGGAAGTTCTCCGGCATCTGGAACGGCAACGAGCGGACCACATCACCGAACTCCACCGCAAAATCACGGAACTCCCGGGGGTCAACCTCGCGAAGCTCGGCGAAGCCCATCCCGCCAAAGCGGGCAAAGAGGTGCGTCATCGCCCGCTCAAGCTCGACCGTGTCGGCTGAAGGCACCAACACCCCCACGTCGCTGATCGCGGTCATCAACCCCTTGCCGTCACGCGAAGCGGCAGCGATGAGCAGCTTCCGCAGACCGCTGCGTGTGCTCGCCGGAACCTCGCCCATCATGCCGAAGTCGATGAATGTCAGCTTCCATGGGTGCTCCGTGGATGGATCGGCAACCGGCGTGACAAAGATGTTCCCAGGGTGCGGATCGGCATGAAAAAAGCCGCTCGTAAAAATCTGGTCGAACATGACCGAGGCAAAAACAGGGGCGACCTGGGCCGGATCGATGCCCGCCGCCAGCAGTGCCTCCGAGTCCGTGATCTTGATCGCCGTGACGTCTTCGAGGGTGAGCACGCGGCGGGTGCTCCGTTCCCAGACGACGTCGGGCACCTCCACCCGGCCGTCGTCGGCGAAATCGGCGGCGAACCGCCCCGAATTCGCCGCCTCATTCAGGTAGTCGATCTCCTCAAGACTGGTCTGCGCAAACTCCTCGACCAGGGCGGGCATGTCGGCACGATCGGACACCAGGCGCACGTGGCTGAGCCAGCCGCCCACTTTGCGCAGTGCCGCCAGGTCGACGTCGACAATGGCCTTGATGCCCGGCCGCTGCACTTTCAGCACCACGCGGTCGAGCCCGGTGTCGGCGGCGTCGCCCGGGCCAAGCCTCGCCCGGTGCGCCTGCCCGAGGGACGCTGCTGCGATCGGTGTCTCCTCGACCGAGGCGAACAACTGCTCCAGCGGCGCGCCCAGCTCAGCTTCGGCGAGGGCGCGGATCGCGGGGAACGAAACCGGAGGCACCTCGTCCTGCAGCCCCTCGAGTTCCTTGGTGATCTCGGGCGGCAGCACGTCGAGCCTGGAGGACAGGAACTGTCCGACTTTGATCATGAGGCCGCCGAGGTCCACCGCCAGCGCATGGAAGCGTTGAGCGAAGCGCCGCATCCTCTTCGCCCTGGTGCGCTCGGCAATCCGCACCAGCCCGATGCGGGGGAGGAACAGCTCGAACCACCAGGTCACCGCGAGATGCCATGCGGCGAAGCGCAGGATGCGGCGGTAACGGGCCCGGTGGCCACGGGTGCCGGGTCCCGGAGCTGCCCGGTCCCGGCGAACCGACTTCACCCCGGTCAGCCCTGGGCGAGGATCGCGTACAGCCGGCGGCGCGCGTCATCGAGCACCGCCACGGCTTCCTGCACCTGCTCCGGCGTGCCGGTGCGTCCCACCTGGGAGGCGGCCTGCGCGAGCTCGACGCCCGCCTTGGGCAGCGCCGCGAATCCCGAGCCCGACGCCGGACCCGTCGACTCCCAGGGCGCTGACGTACCGGCACCCGCCATCTCCTCGCGGCCCGCGTCCGTCAGGGAATAGATCTTGCGGCCGTTGGATTCCTCAGCACGGATAAGGCCCTCGTCGGCCAGCAGCTGGAGGGTCGGATAGACGGAGCCAGCACTGGGCTTCCAGGTGCCGCCGCTGCGCTCCTCGATTTCACGAATAATCTGATAGCCGTGCATCGGCCGCTCGGCGAGCAGTGCCAGCACAGCCGAGCGCACCTCGCCACGCCCCGCCCGGGAACCCGAGCGCTTCTCGAACCTCGAACGCAACTCCTCTACGGCCTGCCACATGCCGTCGACATTGTTGCCGCGAAATCCGCCTGCCGGGTAAGAACTGCGCATCATGCTCTCCTCTGGACGACCGTGAACGATATACAACGATAGCCAACGATACACGCGCAAATTTGCGAAACCAAGAGCGCCGGCGATCCACATCTTGCATCGTGATCCGACAGCCGTCAGCGTTCCTTTTTTCGGTTTCCCGGGCCTGCTGAGCGGGCTCACGGCGCTTACTTGCATGCTGCCAGGCCAGTCCTGCCTGAGTGCCCAAAATAAATCCACCGAACCATACGCTTTTCCTACTTCAGGATTGGTCGCCACGGTCGATCTGGAGATTTCGCGACGTGCAAATCACTAGCGCCGTTGAGCGCGGCGGCCGGCCTTTTGTCCTCGGAGGATTGCTGAGTATTCCCCCAACGCCTAACCCGGCACGACGATGGCCGTTGAGTACTCAACCCAATCCTCCCTCCGGCCCTCCCGAAAAAGGCGATCGGCAATCCGCTGACACTCCTGCAAGTCGCTCCAGGGGCTCCACTGATTCAGCATTGTGGTCAAAGGCCCATGTGGTTCAGAACGACTCCAACTTATGTCTGTAACTCGGAATCGCTGATTACTAATCCAGTGGGATACTCGACCCGTTTTTCCAACTCGCCGTCCCGGAACAAGCGGGCCGCGACGATCTCACATTCCTGCCAATCGCGACACCATTTAGTGGTTAGAAAGTGGTCAGGCGAGTGGCTTCTGCGTCGTTACCCGTCATCCATTCCGGGCCCAACGACGCTGATCCCGGGTTCCCGAGGAAATCTGTCAGTGCCGCCTCGACAGGTCCGAGGTCGTTAACGAACCGAGAAGGAATGAAGCCCGTCGCATCACCCATCGGCACCTCCACCGATTCATCCTTCGCTTGTCCGGGCCGCAACAACACCGCCCAGGAACTCTCCTGGTCAGCATCAGCATTCCGGTGACAGACCATCCCCAGCCCAACACCACCGGCCACCTCAAAACGTGCCGACCCATGCTCAACAGCCAGCCGTCCACGCAACTTCCCGTCCAAGGAATGCAGCGCAGCACCAGCCGCCTCACGTGCCTCCGCGACGGTGCTAAGGCCCCGCCCGTCAACAAGCCACTCCGCCTTATTTGTGGTTTCCCGGCTCGGCTTAGCGGGCTGACGGCTCCGCTTATTCGCATGCTGCCAGGCCAGTCCTGCCTGAGTGCCCGAAATAAACCCACCGAACCACGCGATTCCGGCTGGGCCCAACACCAAACAGAGAACGAGGGAAAGCACCAAAACCAACATGGCTAGCCATCGCCAGGGCGGTGAGAAACGCAGCAACCACACACCCACGGCCAGGCCGGCGAGTAGTGCCACGACCTCCTGTGACACGTGGTCCTGAGGTCCTGCCAGGATCACCGCGACCGTGGCGCTCAATAACACGCCACTAAGGATCAGAGCATTCCTTACCGGATGCTCAGCTTTTCTTCCCACAACAACCAACCCTTTCTAGGCCTGTTTTGCTCACCATCCGAGTGCGCTCTGGAGTTGGTCGCCACCGAAGCCGACAGTGCCACCTCCAAAGGCGCCTCCCCACAGTCCCACGGTATTCGTCTGGTTGTAGTTAAACATGCCGTTCACAGTCCGAGGCGCAAAGTACGGCATCTGCCTTAGCGTGCTAACGCCTGTCTGGTTGAACGCCGGTATGCGCCCCACAGGTATCGCGGCAGCACCCGCTCCAAACAGGCCTGTTGCCCCGGCCTTCGCGGGGTCAATGGGATCCCCGGCGACGACGTTCTCCAGCATCGAACCTGTTCCCGCACCAACGCCACTGATGGCCATCGTTCCGGCCTTGGCAACCACGCCGGTCGACGACAATGACATCCCTCTGGCGAGGCTGCCGCCGGCCGGCCCCGCGAGGCCGCCTACGGCACCGGCGAAGCCACCACCAGCGATCTTGCCCGCAAAGTCCCAGCCGTTATTGATGCGCCCGCCTTTCTGATAAAGGTAGCTCGCGGCACTTGCACCCGCACCGACGACCCCGTTGGCGCCAGCACTTACTCCGAGCGCTGCTGCAGCCTGTCCGGCCGGCGCACCCGCGAGGACGCCCCTAGTCCACATGGCCGCGCCGCCACCTGCAGCACCGGTAGCCGCGCCTATCGCGGTGTTGCCGAGGACCGACCACCAGTCGACCGAACCCTTCTGCGATTTCTGGGAAAAGACCGAGAGGCCACCCGAGCTCAATGCCCCGGCGATAGCTCCTGCCGCGATGATGTTGAGCCCCGGCACGAACAATGCAGCAACGCCAGCGGCCACGGCGAGTCCCGCAACGACGTACTCCCAGTGGCTCCCGGCCGATTTGTCGTAGGCCTTCAGCTCGTCATCAGTGAGCGGACGCAGCCCGGTGGGGTCGGTGGTGTTGAGGGGGTTATTGCCGGCGTAGGCGTAGGGGTTGCCGTCCCAGCCCGCGCCGAGGACGGGGGAGAGAGGATCGGTGGAGAGGAAACCTCGAGTAGCGGGGTCGTACGCACGTGCCCCGAGCCACTCCAGGCCAGCGATGTCCAGGCCGCCGTTGCCGGTCAGAGTGATCCCGGCGGGCAGCACACCGGCCAGCCCGGACACCGAACCCAAACCAGCGGCACCACCAACGGCAGTGCCACCCGGACCCGGGCCAGGGACTGCCGGCGCGCCGATGACGGCCCAGGGGTCGGACTGGTCGGTGGGGCGGGCGGCCCGCCAGCCCGGCGCGATCCAGGCGTCCTCGATACCGGTGACACCACCAGGCAACGAAAGGACCTGTTGACCGCCGAAGCCGGCCAGGGTGGGGATGGGGGTGGCGGTGTCCCACCACAGCTCCGACCCATCAACGGCAGCCAGCTCGCCGAGGGCGTCCACCCACAGCTCATGCCGGGAGGTTTCCATGCCGTCGGGCGTGCGGTCGGCAACGCTCTTCAGCTGGCCGCTCTGACCCCACGAGTACTCGGTCCAGGACCCGTCCGGGTGGATGAGCCGGGTGCGGCGGCCCAGGCCGTCATGAACATACTCAGTCCGTGAATCGTCAGCGTCCGTGACGGCGAGGAGCTGTCCAGCGGCGTCGTACTCATAGACCCGGGAGCCACCCGGCGTGGATTCCCGGATAAGGCGCCCGCCGGCGTCGTACATCCACTCGGAGACCGCCGAGACCATTTGGCCGGCCCCGTCATACCCGTACTGGGTCACAGTACCGGCGCGGGTCAGGGCCGTGATCCGGCCGTCCTCGTCCCGGCCGATCAGGGTGACATCGGTCGAGAGCGGGTCAGAACGGTCCGTGCGGCTGTGCTCGGACAGGCTCCCGTAGCGGTAGGCCCATTCCTGGACCAGGTTCCCGGCAGTGGCTGCGGTGATACGCCCCGACGCATCGTGGGAGAACACGGCCTCCCCGAGCCGGGGGTTGCTGACAGCGGTCACCCGGCCTGCGGCATCCCGGACATAAGTGGTGGTGGTTCCGTGCGCGTCGGTGAAACCGGTGCGGTTCCCGTCGGCGTCGTACTTCCACGACATTCCCCGGCCGCCGCGGGTGCGGGACGCCAGCCGCCCGCAGCGGTCATACGCGAGCTCGTGCTCGACGGCCAGCCCGTCAGCGCCCGTGTAATCGGTAATGATTACGCGGCGGCGGATCAGGTCGCGTTCGACGCCGGCAATGGGCTTCCCGTCGAACGAGGTGGAGGATTCCCGGCCGGCCCGGTCATACGTCCAGGTTGTGGTGTGTCCGTCCGGGTCGGTCTGGGACAGTTGCCGCCCGGCGGGATCGTAGGTGGCGGTGCTCATCCGCCCGAGCGGATCGGTGACGGAATCAACCTGGTCCGTGGCCGTGTAGGTGCGGGTGGTCACCCCGCCCAGGGGATCGGTGATCCGGACCAGGCGCCCGCGGACGTCGTACTCGAACCGGGTCCGGCCGCCCACGCCGTTGACGGTCTCGGTCAGTTCCCCGGCGGTGTTGTATTTGAACCGGCGCGTGCCGTACCAGGAGTCCTGGCTGAACGTCAGCCGCCCGGCCTTGTCGTAGCCGTACCGGGAAACGCCCTGACCGGGGGTGCGGCGCAACACAAGCCGCCCGCACGGGTCGTACTCGAAGGTCTCGACCTCGCCCGTGGGCAGCGTCCGGGAAATGACGCGCTGATCGGCGTCGTAGGCCAGTTCCGTGACCGCGCCGAGGGGGTCCGTGGTTTTCCAGGGCCGCCCGCACACGTCGTACTCGTACCGGGTAACGGCACCGCTGGGGGAGGTGATCGACGTGATCTTCCCGGCCACGTCCCGGCCCAGGACCGTCAGGCCGCCGTCGCCGTCGACGAGCTCCACCGGGTTGCCCGCCGCGTCATAGGAGATGAGCTCCGCGGAGCCGTCCACCCCCTGGACCTGCCTGGGGCGCCCGTACGCATCGAAGCTGTACGTCGAGGATGAGAACGCGTCCGTCAGCGTCGCCGTCCCGGCCTTGCGGTCCGCGGTCGCGTCTGTGCGGACCCCGGTGGGGTCGACGACGGCGGTCAGGGCGCCGATCTTGTCGTACTCCCGTACCCAGTCATGGCCGGCGGGGTCCGTGATCCCGACCAGCCGGGAAAGCGTGTCATGGACAAAGCCCCAGCGGGCACCGTCGGGCAGCACCGCGGCGGTGACGTTGCCGAGCTCATCGAAGACCCGCTCAATGGCCCGGCCCAACGGATCGATTGTCCGGACCAGTTCACCGTTGACGGCGTATTCGAGTTCGGTCCGCCCGCCGTCCGGGGCGACGAACGCCGTCGTCCGCCCCGCCGAATCGTGTTCGAAGGCCCAGACGGCGCCGTCCGGGTCCTCGCGCCGCACCAGCGGGCCCGCGGCGTCGTAGCTGAAACGGGTCTCAGCGCCCGACGGGCTGATGGCCGTGACCGGGCGGCCCGCATGGTCACGGACGATCCTTGCGATGTCTCCTACAGCGTTCCGGGTCGCGACCAGGTCCCCGAACCCGTCGTACTCAAAGCCGACCGTCACTCCGGCCGGGTCCACTACTTGGGCCAGTTGCCCGTTCCGCCACTGAAGCTCGGTGCGCCCGCCCAGCGGGTCCAGGATCACCGAGGGATCCCGCGACACCTCATCGGCATACTCATACGAGACGACCGACCCGGACTCCGTCACCAGCGTGGTGATGCGGTCTTGCTCATCCCAGCCGTAGGTGAGGTCCGCGCCTTCCGGGGTCACGGTCCGGGTCTTCCGGCCCCGCCCGTCGTAGGCGTGCACCGTGACCGTCCCGTCGCGCTCCGTGAACGACACCAGATTTCCGTGGCCGTCATACGCCATGGACTGACGCTGGTCATGGGAATCAAGCACCCCGACCAGGCGGCCCTTCGCATCGGCGATCCACGAGTTTGAGCGGGTACCGTCCTCATCCGAAACCACCGTGACCCGGCCCGGCAGATACGCGAACCTGGTCCGGCGCCCATGCTGGGAGGTCTGCAGGACAACCCTGCCGTGTTCGTCGTAGGTGTTCTCTGCCTCGAGAACGCCCGCAGCCGAGACCACG
The DNA here is from genome assembly GCF_056393985.1 of Arthrobacter sp. 10T425. Lineage (NCBI taxonomy): Bacteria > Bacillati > Actinomycetota > Actinomycetes > Micrococcales > Micrococcaceae > Arthrobacter > Arthrobacter sp. 10T425. The sequence continues at coordinate 233,803 of NZ_JBFTGZ010000006.1, forward strand.
GCCTCGATCAGGCCCTGCTCATTCCACCGGTAGGTGCGCGTCCCCAGCCCGGTCTCCACACGCGTCAGCCTGCCAGCGGCGTCGTACGCGTACTCCACCCGGCGCCCGTCCGAGGCCCTCACCACGGCAACAAGCCCGTCCACGTACTCGACGTCGAGGAAACGGCCCCGCACATGCGCCAGCCGGGTCACCAGTCCGGCACTGCCGGCGTCAGCTGGCCCTTCCCGGAGAACGGACGCCGTCCGGCCAGGCCCGGACCCGGCACCGAGCCACACGCCGGCCAGGCTGTAAGCCCACCACGCGCCCTGGTTGTCCCGGACTACCAGGAGCTCGACCGTACCGTCAGGCAGGGAGCCCAGCTCCGCCAGGTCAGCAGCTTTTGCATGCTCGCGGGCCAGCCAGTAATTCTCTCCCACACCCCTGCCCCAGCCGGTGCCCTCCCGGGGGAAGTCCACGGCGCGGCCGTCGGCCATCACCCACCGGCAGCCCTCATCCGAGACCGCGAGGTACTGATCCAGAACCGAGGCCCACCCAGGACCAAACACCCCGGGCATCTCCAAACCTGACGCCAGCGAGTTGTACATCCGAGACAGCACCACGTTTGAGGCAACCCCGGCGAACCCCAGATCCGTTTCCGGCTCGATGAAGTTTCCCGTTGAGGTGTTCACGGGATCATTGGCGTACCCGCTGGTCGGCATCGCACCGGCCGCCGTGGGCGGATCAATCGCCAACGAGGACCGGGTCGCACTCACCCCCGCCGCAGCGAGCGCCTCGTTCACCGCCGCGTCTGAAACACTCGACACGGCCCCCTCGCCGCCGGCGGCGGCAAATGCATCCGCAACCGTCACCGCCCATTTCGCGTCGTTCTCGTTCGCCTGCAAGTACCGCCGGTATGCGGTGATCACTCCGGACGCGTCTATTGAACCCCAGTAGCAAGCAGACGCGAACGAGGACATTTGCCCGTGCAACGAGCCCGGCTCGGCCGCCAAACCGTCGTCCAGGCCCCGCGACCCTGCCGCGAAGGACCGCAGATCAGCCGGCCGCGCCGAGGACGTCCCGCCTCCATACCCGCCACCGGGCGCCGGGGTTTCCCGTGAGCCCAGGGCCGCCGAGGCCGGAGCAAACGACGGGGCCGGACCCGGATCCGCGTTCGGCCGCTCCGACTCACCAAAAAACCAGTCCCTGGCCTGTTCGAAGCCGTTCCGGTCGTTGTGCTCCCGGACCCACTCGTTGTTCCGCCGGCGCCGATCATCCTCATCACGCCCGGCCTCGATCATCTGCCCCACATAGCCGGCGACCGTCCGCAATGCTGAGGCCAGGGCCTCCGCGTCGCCCGCAGCCGTTACTGCGTTCGCCGCGAACAGGTCCGAGAAATGGCCCTGGAAGTCCGTCTTCGCCGTGGAAACATACGAAGCCCGCGACCCCGCCTGCCCCTCAACCCGCGACGCCGCCGATTCAAATACCGACTGCACCGCCTCGGCCACGGCATAACTGAACCGCCCGCCATGAGAAGCATCCGACGCCGGCAACAGCGGCACCTCAACGAAATCGGTCACAACCAAAGCCCCCCACAGAACAAGAACTGGAACAGAAAGACAAACCACCAAACGTGCATCGGCCAGGTAACCGCCCACTCACCAGAGCGGCGCGACTACCTGGCCCTCACGCAATCACATACAGGCTCAGGCGCCGCCGCCAGCAGAGAAGATGTCCTGCGAAATCTTCTGCAGCTGCCCCCGCAACTGCTCGAGTTCCTCCTTGGCCTTGTCCAAAGCAGCCTTCGTCTCCGGCCACGTAGAACCTCGGAACTGCGCAGCCAGGGGACCATCCCAAATATTCGGATCTGACAAAACTCGTCCCTGCGCATCCAGCGCCGAGATCTGATCCGTGAAACCACCGTTAATGATCGACTGCACCTGCCCAATCGCAGCCTTCGCTTGCTCAGTAGACAACACACGCGACATAGAAATTCCTCCCAAGAGACAAGCGCTTCTCCGCCGGACACGTAACCGCCGACGACCAGACGGTGCCGACGCTACCAACACACGTCAATAAATCCAACAAAAAGAAAAACTAGGACGGCGGGACATGACCGCCCAAGTCATGCGCATGACACAGGCAAACCGCGATTAGTCCATTCGTGAGTGAAACCCCGTATCATGCTGAAGGCACCATGAACGGAAGAGGGGACGATCATGTCCAGACGGACTACCACGCACCAGCACATCCCGGGGCGCCGCATCGCGCCCGGCCGGGCGCTGGGCGCTTTCCTTGCCGGCCTGGGGCTGATCGCGACGACGTCGTGCGGCCCGGCCCCCGAGCCGGAGTCGGTGTCCAATCCGGTCAAGCTCCTGCAGAGCGTGCGCGTGGGCATGTCCCCGGCCGCCGGGGTCGAGACGATCGAAGGCACCACCATCTCTGTGTCCGCGGCCGGCGACTCTTCTGCAGCGGACACGAAGTACGACGCCGCCCAGGCGGTGGGCGAACTGCCGGTGCGAGTGAGCCTGCAGTACCGGGCCGGCGACAAGTCCGGCTCCGACCTCACCGAGCTTCAAGGCCACACCGGGCCGGTCGAGATCGACCTGACACTGGAGAACCTCACGGTTAAGCCGCGGGTCATCGAATACGATGCCGCGGGCCAAACCCGCTCCGATACCGCCCTCGTGGGCGCCCCGCTGACTATCGCCGCCTCAACGAAGCTCACCGGTGTACGGGCCGACGACGTCACCGCCGGCTCTGCGGACGGCGGAACGGGCACCAACGGCGTCTTGAGCAGCACCGAGGACGGTGCCACCGTGGTGCAGTGGGCCACCGTGCTGGCCCCACCCCGTTCGGGTGCGAGCACCACGCTGCGCCTCGTTGCTGAGGTCAAGGACTTTCAGGTCCCTGCTTTCGACGTGGCGGTCCAGCCGGGCCTTAACACCGACCTCAGCGCGGACGGCGTGCTCGCTGGCGCGTTCTCCTCCGGTGCGGGCTCCGAGATGGGGCTGCAACGCCGCACCATCTCGCTGGTCTCGGACGTCAACACCGTGTTGACCAAGGCCGGATCCACCATCACCGAGGTCCGGCAGAACCTGCAGGAGACCTCTCAGACCCTGGGTGCGAAGACCGCGGGCGAGCTGCGCGATAACTCCACGGCCCTGGCCGCAACCATGGTGGACCTGAAGGAGCAACTGAAGACTCTCGGCGCGGACCTGGAGGCCGCGACGAAGTCAACGCAGTCCACCACCGCGTCCCAGCTGAAGCTGACCGTCGCCGCCGTGGACGCGATGCTGGGCGACACCTCGGCCGTGCCCGCGACGGCTCCCATCAAGGGTGACGGCTGCACCGCGGAGGTGCCCAAATCGGGGAAGGCGGCCACGGTCTATTCCAGCATCCAGACCATGGCCTCGCAGCTCGACGCCTACGCGAAGGTGAGTGCGGGCTGCCGGGATATCGTGGCGGGCGCCATCAAGGCCACCATGGGCCCCGAGGACCCCACCGCGGAGGAATGCGCGGAGCAGGGCTCGATGACATGCTCCCTTTACGGCTCTGCCGTGACCGTCACCGGCGCGTTGCTGGGCCTGGTGAAGAAGGGCGACGAGCTCGTGGCGGACCTGCAGCCGCAGATGGTCGAGGGCGCGATCAAGGATCAGGAGGCTGCCGCCGTCACGCTGGAGAAGGTGCGCGCCGATTTCGCTGCGGTCCTCGACGGCGCCGAGACCACGGAAGACTACAAGACTGCCCTCGCAAACGTGGAAGAAGCGATCAAGTCCGCCCGGGGCTCCGTCGCCGCGACCCGGGACGCGGCCGCTGCGGTCCGCGGCAGCATCGACGGCCTGCGGCAGAAGCTGGGCGACATCAAGAAGACTGCGCAGGACGCCCGGGGCGAGTTGGGTGACCGCTCGCTGCTGAACGGCTCGATGACGCAGCAAACGCAGCGGCTCGCCGACGAGTTGTGCAAGATGGCCGACGGCGCCTCGCCCCGCGAGGGCCGACTGTCCGCCGAGCAAGCGGAGCGGCTGCGTTCCTACCTGACGTCCGCACCTTGCGAGCCCACGGATGAAAGCGGAAACCCCGCGCAGGAACTGCGCCCGCCGCTGGGGTTCAAGGACCCTCTGGACGATCGGATCCAGGCCCAGACGGCCGCCTGGGACGCGGTCCTGGCGGCCACCGACACCACCGCCCCGGACGAGGAGATCGGCCAGGCGTTCACCACTTTGGGGACGACGATCGACGACATCGACGCCAAGCTGGACGCCATCAAAGAAGCCACGAAGGCGCTCGACGGCGCCGCCACGGGCGACGTCAACAGCAACAAGCGCGAACTCGTTGCCCTGGACGCCGCGCTTGGTAAGGCGATCGACTCCTCCGGCCGGGTCGGCTCGACGCTCGCGAAGCTCAAGGAGCAGCAGGACGGGCTCGGCGACAAGATCAAGAAGTCCCTCCGCGAGGTTTCGGCGGAGACCGCCGCCGAGGTCTACAAGACCGTGGACGAGCAAGTGCGCCGGGTCGCCGAGATCGGCGACGCGGGCTCCGACGCCGTGATCACGGCTTTCAACCGCTCCATCTCCGGTTTGAAGTCCACCTCGGACGAGGTGGTGAACGACGCCGAGGGCACGGTGAATAAGCAGCGGGACGAACTGCGCGGGCAGAGCGACGCGCTGGCCGCATCCCTGGACAAGAGCACGCAGTCCTCGCTCGCGAACATCGCCTCCAGCACGTCCGGCTCAACCCGTGACGTCGAGGGCGCCAGCGCCCTCCTGTCCTCAAGCCTCACCAAGGTGATGCTCGACCTGGGCGACCGTTCGGTGAACGGATCCGGCCTGCTCGGCTCCATGGCCACAAGCGCCGCCAAAGCCGACACCGCTGACTATCAGCTGGCACTGGCATCGCAGAACGCTGAGGGCTATGCCAATATCCGCTCCAGGGACGTGGCGGGGCTGCTCCTGCGCCAGGCGCAGTTCAAGGCTTCACTCACCGCGGTCGACGAACTGCCACCGTTCCACCTCGAGGTGCCGGCCGGCGCCACGTCGCAGACCCTGTACACACTGAAGATCGGCGGCACCGCATGAGCTCCCGCACCGGGCTCATGACCCTGATCGTCGCGGGCATCACTGTCGTCCTCGCGGCTGCGATCGCCCTGACGACCGTGGCGCTGAGCCGTCCCAAGGAGGCCTCACGGCCCGATCCGGTAGCCGCGACGGTTCCCGTTGCGCTAAAAGCCGAGGGCCTGCCGAAGGACTTCTCCATCGGCGTCGTCCTCACCCTGGGCCAGTCCGGCGAGCCCGGCTCCGAGTACAACCGGGCGGCACAGGGCGCGATCGTCGCCGCACAGCGCTTTGCCAAGGGCGGCGCAACCGTCGCCCTCGTAGCCCAGAACGACCGCGGCACGGAGGATGGCGCCCGCGCTGCCGTCCACGCGCTCGCCGAACAGGGAGCATCGGGTGTCGTCGTGGCGACCACGGGAGCGCCGGCCCGGGCCGCGGCAAAGACCGCCGAGGAGCTCGGCCTCCCGGCGATCCTGCCCTACGCCGAACCATCGGACCCCGCGCAGACCACTTGGACCACGAGGCCGTCGGGCGCATCCGTCGCGGCCGCCCTTCGCGCCGCGCTGAACGGCAAAAACAGGGTGCTGCTCGTCGGGGACGGCGGCGAGGTCCCTGCCTCGGTCGGGATCTCACAGACGCTGAACCTCGATGGCTTCGACGCGGTGACGGACCTGGCCCAGGAGGCCGCCATCCGAACAGGGGACCAGCTGCGCCCTCCTGCCGAGGATGCCCCAGCAGGCGCCGGGTCCACGAGGGTCGCCGAGCCCGCGGACGCCGTGGTTGTCTCGGCCGCCACCCCGCAGCGGCTGGCCCGGCTGGTCCAGGCCCTGCAGGCCCGCGACGTGTCCGTCCCCGTCGTCATACCGGACGGCGCCACCGCCCCGGCCTTCGCCTCCACGCTCGCCGAACTCGACGGCGCCGCCTCCGGGCAGCTGGTCAGCGTTGCCCCGGCCGGCGGCGATGCCACGGCGCTCCAGCAGGACGCCCAGGGGCGCGGGATGTCCGCATTCCTGTCCGCCGTGCGCCTGGCCTCCGGCGACCCGAAGGTCAAGAACCTGACGGGCGATGCCGCGTTCTCCGCCGACGCATGGGCGGCGGACTCACGCAGCCACGACGCCGTCGTCGCCCTCACACGGGCGGCCGCATCGGCTGGAAGCGGCGAGCCGTCCAAGGTCGGCGCGGCGTTGCGCACCATGTCCTTCGGTCCTGGTGACGGCCTCGCCGGGCCGGCGCTGGATTTCTCGCGCTCCGCGGCGCTGACCGCGGAGGCAATCCCGGTCTACGCTTCCCCACAGGATCTGGGCCTGCGGCCGCCGGATGAGGCCGCTCCTCGGCTCGTCTGGGTGCCGGCGCCGGCAAACCCCTGACCACCTGCCCCCGGCTCGCCCCAAAGCGGGCGGGAACCATCCACCACTGAAGGAGCGCCCGGTGCGTGTGCTGATCGACCTGGACGAGCGTCGCTTTGAGTGCGACGTGGCTCACGCCGCGCCCGCCACGACGCTGACAGACCTCGTGGAGGCCGCCGGTGGCCCGCGCCTGGCACCCGATGAGGCGGTGTTCGTGAACGAGGCCGAGGTGCGTGGTTCCACCCCCGTCTCAGAGCTGATCTTCCTGGAGGGCAGCCGCATCTCGCGGGCGCCGTGGCAGATTCCGCAGCGCGTGCGCGGCTGGAGCGTGACGCTCGCCGGCGGCCAGAGCACCGGCGGCGTGACTGACGTTCCGCACGGGCGAGAGATGCTCATCGGCCGGTCCCCTCACGCCGATCTGAGCCTTCCGACCGAAAGCGCGTCATGGGACCACTGCCGCCTGCGCCGGGAGGAGGACGGGCTGCGGGTGTTCGATGGCGGGTCCACGAACGGCACCCTCGTCAATGGCGAGCCGGTGGGGGAGGACGGGGTCCTGGTGACCGAAACCGCCACGATCACGGCGGGCGGCGCGGTGCTCCTCCTGCGCCGGTCCCTGGACGAGACGCCCGCCCCGCCGCCTGGCAGCCTGCACAACCTCACGCCGGCGGCGACAGCGCCCTTCAACCGGCCTCCCCGCCCCGGGCAGACCCCGGCGGGCGAGCCCCTGGTCCCGCCGAGCCGCAAGGACGTGCCGCCGGCCAGCAAATTCAGCTACATCACGGTGCTCGCGCCCCTCGTGATGGCGGCGGCGATGGTCTTGATCCTGCGGGACTTGCGCTTCGCGATGTTCGCCATGCTCAGCCCGGTCATGGCCGTGGGCATGTGGTTCGAACAAAAGCGCCGTCACGCCCGGGGCCTCAAAGAAGAGGACGAGCGCTTCGCCGGGGCGCTCCAAGGATTCGAGCGGCAGATCCGCGAAGCCGCAGCGACGGAGACCGCACGACGCCATCGGATGATCCCCGATCCCGCGACCGTAGTCCGGCGCCCCGCACTCCCCGCCACGTCCTTGTGGCAGCGCCGCGCCGACGCGGACGACTTCCTGGCCCTGCACGCCGGCACAGGTGACGTCCCCTGGAAGCCCGAGGTGGACCGCACAGCCGGGTCGCGGCTGGATGAGAAGGTGAAGGACTCCCTCGCGGCCGCGCGCCTTCAGGCCGCGCCCGTGCTCGTGGACCTGACCGACGCCGGTGTGGTGGGTATCGTCGGGCCGCGGGAGGGGACTCTGGCGCTCGCGCGATCCCTCCTGGCCCAGGCCGCGGTGCACGTCGGCCCAGCCGACCTGACCATCGGCGTCTTCTGCGACGCCGGACGCGCTGACGAGTGGGAGTGGGCTTCATGGCTGCCGCACACGCGCCAGGCCGGCAGCAGCACGGGCGAGCGGTGGATGTCCGCGGACCGCGAGGCGAGCCTGGCCATGCTGCGCACGCTCAAGGACGCTGTGCAGGAGCTGCCCACACCAGCGATGCTGGTGGTCCTGGACTCCGAGGTCCTCACGGAGGGCAGGGACTCACCGGCACGCGCGCTGCTCGGCACGGGCCGCTCCGTGCCCGGGGCCCATGGGAGCCCGCAGCAGCGCCCGTCCCGGGTGGCGGGCATCGTCATCGCGACTTCGGAGGAACAGTTGCCGGCCTCCTGCACCACGATCATCAGGGTCGGTTCGGACGCAGCGGCCACTGTGGACCAGCCGGAGGACCTGACCCGCGTGGAGGACGTCATCCTGGCGGGCCTGGACCAGGAGGAGGCCCTTCGCTGCGCAATGCGCGTGGCGCACTTCGACGATCCGGAGCTGAGCGTGCCCGGGGCCTCGCTGCCCCCGCTTGTGCGGCTGCCCGGGCTCCTCGGCTACGACCGCCCGGACTCGACCACGATCCGTCGCATGTGGCAGGCTCCCACCGGAGTCTCCACGCCGATCGGCACAGGGGAGAACGGTACCCTGACCCTGGACCTGGTCAAGGACGGCCCGCACGGCCTGGTGGGCGGCACCACCGGCTCCGGCAAGTCCGAGTTCCTCCGCTCGCTTGTGGCCGGCCTCGCGGCACGCAACGATCCGACGCGCCTGAACTTTATCCTCGTCGACTTCAAAGGCGGGGCCGCCTTCAAGGCATGCGAACGCCTTCCGCACACCATCGGCACGATCTCCAATCTGGACGAGCAGCTCGCCGACCGGGCCCTCCGCGCCCTGGAAGCGGAGATGGAACGCCGCCAGCGGGTCTTCGCGGAGGCCGGCGAGGGCATCGACAACCTGAACGCCTACCTGGCCACGAACCCGGCCGAGCCCATGCCCCGGCTGCTGCTCGTGATCGACGAGTTCGCCATGCTGGCCAAGGACTTCCCGGACGTGCTCAAAGCTCTCGTCAGCGTGGGGGCAGTGGGCCGCACCCTTGGTGTGCACATGATCCTGGCGACGCAGCGCCCGGCGGGCGTCGTCAGCGACGACATCCTCGCGAACACCAACCTTCGGGTGGCGCTGCGGGTGCAGAGCCGCGACGACTCCAACAACGTCATCGGTGTGCCCGCCGCCTCGGCGATCGGCCGGGCCCAGATGGGCCGGGCATTTGTGAAACTGGGCCAGGACGACATCACCCCCGTGCAGACGGCCCTCGTGACCGGGCGGGCGCAGCTCGGCGCCGGGCCTGCCGTGGACGTGCGCGAGATCCGCCAGTTCGGCGTCCCCGTGCCCGCGGCGGCGCCGCCACGGTCTGCGGCCGTGGACGAGAACGACCTCGAACTGCTCATCGACGCCGTAGTCGCAGCCAACGCCGAGGCAGGGTACGCCGAGCCGCGGCAGGTCTGGCCGGAGGCCCTGGGCGAGCGTGTGGAGCTGGAGGGTTACCTTCCTCAGCCGAACGGCGGCCGTCGCGCCGCGCCGTCCGACACTCCCACCGATCCCGCACGCCGGCCGCTGCCGTTGGTGGGCGCCGTCCGAGGCTCCACGGTCCAGGTGGCAATCGTCGACGAGCCGGAGCTGCAGCGCCAGTCCGCGGCGGGATGGGACATGTCCGTGGGGAACCTGATGCTCATGGGCGTGGCCGGCTCCGGCACGAGCACCACACTGGCCTCGATCGCGCTGACGCTGGCGAAGGACGCCGATCCGGCCGAACTGGACCTGATGATCCTCGACATGGGCTCCCGTGAACTCGAAGCCCTGGAACGCCTGCCGCACACCGTGGCGTATGTGGGAACCGGGGCCGGTGCCAAGGAGCAGCAGGCCCGTTTCCTGCGGCACCTGCACACGGAGCTCGAGAGCCGCCGCGCCGAGCCTGGCAGGCACCGCCGCACCGTGGTGCTGCTGGACGGCCTGGCCTCGCTGCGGGACGAGTTCCAGGATTTCGAAGGGCAGCAGCTGCTGGCGCTGCTGTATCGGGCGTACGCGGACGGCCCGGCGCTGGGACTGTCCTTCGCGGTCTCCACCACACGCGCCAAGGCGGTGCCCTCGGCCATGAACGAGGTGACGCTGCAGAAGTGGCTCTTCCGGCTGGCGGACGACTACGACTACTCCTCGCTCGGAGTCCGGGGCAAGGAAATCCCCGCGGCGCTTCCTGGGCGCTGCGTGGATCCCCGCACCTCGCTCCAGATGCATGTGGCCACGCCCGGTATCGGGGTCGAGGCTGCGGTGGATCGCATGCGGCAAAGCTGGGCACACGCACCCGCGAAGACCCCGGCGATCCGGCGCCTGCCCTCCAACGTCACCATGCTGGAGCTAGGGGTGGAACCCCGGCTGGAGGCCGAACCCTGGCTCATCCCGGTAGGAATAAAGGAGGCTGACCTCTCGCCGGCGTTCCTGGAAATCTACGAGGGCGAGCACGCGCTTGTCGCCGGGCCTGCCCGGTCGGGAAAGTCCACGCTGCTGCTGGCCCTGGCCGCAGCCCTGCGTGGCGCGGCCACCTCACGCGGGCCGGCTCAGGTGTGGGGCATCTGCGATCGCCGCTCGCCCCTGGCCCTCGCCGATCTGGATCGCGTGGCCGTCGGCACGGATGAAGTGCCGGCCCTGCTGGCCTCCCTGCGCCTCGAGCGCGGCCCAGTGTTCCTGCTCATCGACGACGCAGAGCGCTTCGAGGACACCGATCAATCCATCGCGGGGACTGTGACATCCGGGCAGCCGGGGCTGTGCGTCATCGCGGCCGGACGGGCCACGGATCTCCGCGGGCTGTACAGTCACTGGACCAAGACGCTCCGCAAATCCCGCCTGGGCGTGCTGCTGCAACCGGATGCAGATTACGACGGCGAACTGCTGGGCACCGCACTCCCGCGCAGGGCGCCGGTGGCGCTGAGTGCGGGGCGTGGATATATCGGCGTCGGCGGCCAATTGGCACTGATCCAGTCGATGAGCGCCGAGGGCTGAGCCCGGCTACGAGCGCCTACGACGAACGAGTGGACGGCCGGGGGCCTTGAAGAATCAGATCGATAGCGTTGGGGAGTACGGTATGAAATTCGCACAGACGGGTCAGGCTCTGGGAGCGTCCTACCGCTTCGGCGAACGGGTGGGCTCCGGCGCCGTCGGCGAGGTCTGGACCGTCACCTCTGCCGACGGCCGGACGCTTGCCGCCAAAGTCCTGCGCCCGGAGCACGCCGACGATCCCTCGCTCGTAGAGCGGTTCGTCCGTGAGCGATCCGTCCTGCTTGGCCTGCAGGACTCGCACATCGTCACGGTGCGGGACATGGTGGTGGAAGGCGCGCGGTTGGCCATCGTCATGGACTACGTCGCGGGAGGCTCGCTGCGCGACGCGCTCAAGGAGGCGGGACCGCTGCGTCCTCTGGACGCGTTCAACGTCGCCGCAGAAGTGTTCGACGCACTGGCTTTCGCGCACTCACGAGGCGTGACCCATCGCGACATTAAGCCGGACAACGTGCTCCTCGCCCGCCCCTGGCCCGAGTGCGCCGCGGGCGACGTACGGGTCTCCGACTTCGGCATCTCCGACGTCGTGGGCGAGAAGATCCGCCAGACGACCGGTCTCATCGGCACCCCGCACTACATGCCTCCCGAGCTCATCAGCCAGGGCCGGTCCGGCCCGCCGGGCGATGTGTACTCAACGGGCATCATGCTCTACGAGCTCCTCGCCGGGCGCACTCCTTTCGCCGGGCCGGGGACGGACTTCAGCGTCGCGTACCGCCATGTTTCCTCGCGCCCGCCCCGGATCCCCGTGGACGACGCGGTATGGAACGTACTCGACTCGCTGCTGTCCAAAGACCCCGCCCGACGCCCGACGGCGAGTGAGGCCGCGGCGACGCTCCGGCGTCTCGCACCCCGCCTTGCCGGCAGCAGCCCGATCACGCGTACCGAGGCCCCGGAGGACTTCGACGCCGTCGAACGCTCGGCCACCGTCGTCCGGGGCGCCTTCACGGACGAGGACCTCGCGGCCTTCGCGTCAGGCTCGCCAGATGACCAAGCCGGGAAGGCTCCCGAGCTCGGGGAGGCCGACAGCGCCACCATCGCCCGGCCAATCCCGCGTCGCGAAGTGCGGCCCCGGGCGGAGGCCCGGCTCGAGGAACAGGTCGCCACCCCGTTCTGGCGCACTCGCAAAGCGTTACTGCTCGCGGGCGCCGCCACCCTGCTCGTCGTCGCGATGGTCGTGGGGTTCGTTGTCCTCGCCCCTGCAGGTCAGCAAATGCAGCCCACCGCGGAAGGCCAGGTGTCCAAGCAACTTCAGGATGCGGCGCTGCCAACCGGCCTGACAATCTCGCGGGAGGCCTCCTATGAGGCGTCCTCCGGTCAGGTCCGCTTGACTGTCGCGTACTCGGCGCAGAAGGCGCCGTTGTCCGGTGATTTCCTTGAGGTGATCCCGGGCCTGGCCGATGGGGAAGCGTGCCCGACGGTCACGTGGGACGGGGCTTCGGTGAGCAGGAATCAGGCCTCGATCACCGGCCTTGACGTCGAGTGCGGCTGGAAGGTCTCGGGGTTGGAGGTCCCGGCCGGAGGGGCAGCCCAGGTCACCGCCAAGGTGTCAGTGTCGCCCGCGGACCAGCAGGCCCTCGACGCATGGCTGCGGGCTGGGTCCGAGGCGACGACGGCCGCGACGCAGGACCCTGCCGTCAAGGGCACGGCCTATACCGTCCAGCGGCTGAAGGGCGTGGAGGTGCGTACTCCGGCGCGCGTCGTGACGCCCAGCCCGCTAAAGATCACCCTCGTGCCAGTCTGGGCCGGCGGCGCCGACGAGCTGAACCCGCTCTACGTCAGTCCCGCGTCGGGCAAGCCCTCGCAGATGCTCGCCGCCGTGAGCGGCGGCGAGAAAGGAGTACGGTTCTCCGACGGCTGCGGCGGGGCGCTCGCGGTGGACAGCGCGGGGCTTACCGTGACGGCCCTGCAGATCACGCCCCAGTGCACCGTGCGTGCCAGCGTCGGGAACTTCACCGAGCTGCAGTCTCCGAGCTTTGGGATCACGTCCCGGGAAAACTCGTAAGACCGAGGGCTCCTAGGGCTCCTAGGACTGAGGACTCGGGGTTGCCCCCCGCGCGGCCATGACCTTGGCTTGGACGTGCGAGCCGCTCAGCCCACCCGGCCGTCCTGGCTTCTGTTCACGGGGCGGCCAGCCCGCCGTCCGTCCGGGCCGCTGTTCACGGGGCGGCCAGCCCGCTGCCGTCCGAACTGCACGGCTCGCCTCCGTCCGAGATTCTGTCACGCGGCCACCCGGCCGCCGTCCGAACCGCATGGCTCGCCTCCGTCCAAGCTTCTGTCACTCGGCCAGCCGGCTGCCGTCCGAACCGCATGGCTCGCCTCCGTCCAAGCTTCTGTCACGCGGCCACTCGGCCGTCCGGGCCGCTGCCCGGGGCGGCCAGCCCGCTGACGTCCGACGCGCACGGCTCGCCTCCGTCCGGGCTTCTGTCACCCGGCCACCCGGCCGTCCGGGCCGCTGCCGTTCGAGCCACGCGGTCACCCTGCCGTCAGGGCGTCTGTCACGCGGCGGCCACGGGGTCACTCCAGGCGGAAGTAGGTGTTCCGGCGGGGTGTCCGGGCGGGGTCGAGGTGGGGTGGTGGGATGAACCAGGGGATGCCGGTGCGCATCTGGATGCTCCAGTGTTCCTTGTGGATCACGTGGTGGTGATGGGAGCAGAGCAGGGTGCCGTTGCCGGTTCCGGTGGTTCCGCCGCGGGACCAGTAGGTGATGTGGTGGGCCTCGCACCAGGGGGCGGGGATGGTGCATTGCGGGAAGGCGCAGCCCCGGTCCCGGGCCGTGATGGCCTTGCGGATGTGGGGCGGGAAGATGCGGGAGGCCCGGCCGATGTCCAGGACCTGGCCCTCGCCGCCGAGGACGACGGGGATGATGTCGGCGTCGCAGGCGATTTTGCGGATGGTGCCTGCGGTGACGGGGCCGGTGAACAGCAGCGTCCCGGTGCCGTGCCTGGTTCCGGTGCTGTGCTGTGCGGTGTTGGCAGGGGCGCTTGCTTCGGCGGGAGTCGTCCCGAGCCGGGTGAGCAGGTCCCGGTAATCGATGGTGGCCATGACCTGGGGCCGGAGCCCGCCCGCGGCGGGCAGCCCTCCGGTGGCGAGGGCTGCTTTGCACGCGCCGACCAGGCCGTCGAGCAGCTTCTGCGGCCGGGAGCGGAGGTCCAGGGACGGCAGCGCGGGGTCCTCTCGCGAGGCGTCCTCTTCGGCCGTGGCGGAATCGTCAGCCGCGCAGGGCGCATCCGCCGGGCCGGTATTGGCCCGGACGGCCCCGGGAGCGCCAACGCCGGCAGCACTCGTGCCGCCGGCGGATTCAATGACGTCAGGGCTGTACCCGGCGGCTTCCCCCTCCGCCGCCGCCCCACCCTCGCCCGCCCCGCCCTCGCCCGGTCGGGCCTGCGCCGTGTTGCCGGTGGCGGTGCCCTGGCCGGTGTCTGGGCCGGTGCGGGGGTTGGTGGCGGTGTTCATCACGGTGATCAGGTGTTCGAACTGGTCCGTGGTGGCGAAGATTTCCAGGTGCTGCAGGCCGTGCCGGGGTTTGCGGAGGAAGGCGCCCTG